>JAVJQK010000073.1 GCA_040218145.1 Sandaracinaceae bacterium
TGCGGCATCAACGAGACCCTCGCCACCTGCGAGGCCGTCCGCGCTCTGCTCGCCGACCAGATGTGCCCCAGCGGCGCCGACTCCGAGTGCCCCGAGGGCGGCCTCTGCCGCACCGTCGGCGTCCTCCTCAACCGATGCACATACCAGTGCGGCTTCGCGACAGACTGCCTGCCTTCCCCCAGCCCGGGCTCAACCTGCGGAGACGGCACGCCGCCCTCCGCCCCGGACTTCTGCGGAGGCTGACCTCGCCAACGCCCGGGTCACGCTCCCGCCCCCTGGAGCACTTCTCGCGCCTCGCCCCTGGGACGATGTAGCGCTCAGCGTCGGACGCCGAGCCCAAAGTTCCGAGCTCGCTGGCGCCCCCCGACTGGGCGGCGCCAGCGAGATGCTGCCCGGCTTGGATCGACGCCGTGCCCGCGGACTCCGCGGCGCCGATGGCTTCCCGAACTTCGCCCCCTCCCCCACGCTCCGCCGGCCGCGCCGAGCGCGCCTCGAGCAACGCCCAGACTCGAGCCAACCGCTCCCGCGGCGTCGCCCTCGGGATCTCACCTACGGCCTCCGCCACGTCGCCCACGACGTCGGCGACGTCTTCGACGACATCGACCGTGCTGTTCCCCTCGCCGCTCATCAGTTCCCCGAGGCCCTTGATCCGTAGTTCCGCGGCGACGCTTCCCCGCATCGGCGCGTCGACGCATCTAGGCGGATGAGGAGCGCATCGAAGACTCACGGGACGCTTCGCGCGTGAGGCGCCCCTTCAGTTCACCCGAATGGAGCCGCCTCGGTATCGGTGCGGCTCTACTTCGCTACGCGTCGGCTGCCCTACCCTGCCGGAGGAATCGGGTCCCCCGAGCTCAGTTTGGTGGATGCTTCACGCACGGAGGCGTCGCGGATGGCGAGAAGACCTTCTCCGATTTGCCGCTCGCGCACACACCTCGGCGTGGGGAACCCCAGCCGCACCGCCGCACGGCATCCAGCCCCCGCTTCGGTGCCCAGACGCATCCGTACTTCGGCCCACAGACGCAGCGGCGGACGCAACTGCGCTTCGCCGCTCCGAAGCATCCACGCATCGGCGCCGCCCCTCGCAGGTCGGCTCTCGGGGCTCCGATGCATCCACGCACCGACGCGTGTCCACGCCCGCGCACCCGCAACCACGCGCTTCGCGGTTGCCAATCCACTTCGCTTCAGCGTTCGGATGCATCACCCCCGCTGCGCAGCTACCACGCAACAGCGCTTCGCCGCTCCGAAGCATCCACGCATGGGTGCGTCAGCGTCGAGACCGAGGACGGCGACGGTGCTCGGATGCACCCCCGCACCGACGCGTGTGCGCACCCGCGCACCCGCGACCTCCGCTTCGCAGCTCCCGCGCAACTGCGCTTCGGTGCTCGGACGCATCGGCGCGCTGGCACACAGAGGCACCCGTGCACCGCCGCCTCGTAGCTCCCACACAGCAGCGCTTCGCCGCACCGACGCATCCCCGCATCGGCGCGCACACCTGCCTCGCAGCTACCGTGCAACTGCGCTTCGGTGTTCAGATGCATCCGCGCATCGCCCTACGGCGGTACCCACGCATCCGGGCATCTCCACCTCGCCGTTCCCACGCGAGCACGCTTCGGCGCACAGACGCATCCGCGCATCTACCTGCGGTTGCACCCGCGCACCGCTGCAACCTCACCCTTGGGCCCACGGCCGCGGATTGTCGCACGCCTGGTGCTGACCCGGACCCCGCCCGGCTCGAGCGCCGCGTTGCGGATCGAGGTTGGGAGGGAACACAGCCCCACAACGCCCGCAGCCCCCTCGCCTCGCGGCATCCCGACCCCGCTTCGGCGCCCAGATGCATCCGCGCTTCGAACCACGGATGCAACCACTCACGCAACTGCGCTTCGCCGCTCCCACGCATCCCCGCACAGGCGCGTCCCCGCGCACCTCCGCCTCGCAACTACCACCCGACTGCGCATCGATGCCCGGATGCATCCCCGCACCGACGCGTCTCCGCACCGGTGCTCTCGCAACCTCCGCCTCGCACGTACCACGCAACTGCATATCGATGCACGGGTGCATCCCCGCGCCGACGCGTGTCCGCACCGGCGCTCTCGCAAGCTCCGCTACGCCGCGAATCAACTACGCATCGCCGCACCGCTGCATCCCCGCACCGACGCGCGTCCGCACCGCTAACCACCCTCCGCTTCGCCGCCACCACGCAACTGCCCTTCGGCGTTCGGATGCATCTGCGCTTCGCAGCTACCACGCACCCTCGCTCCGGCGCGCCGACGCGTCCACGCAGCGGCGCGCGCCCCCGGCGCCCGCACAACCTCTGGTTCGCAACTACCACGCAACTGCGCTTCGGCGTCGGGATGCATCCGCGCATCGGCCTACGGCTGCACCCACGCACCCACGCATGTCCACATCGCCGTTCCCGCGCGAGCACGCTTCGACGCGCCGCCGCATCCGCGCATCTACCTGCGGTTGCACCCGCACACCGCTGCATCCTCATACCTGTCGTCGCGCGCCCGTTCTGAACCCGGACCCGCCCCTTGCTCGAGCACCGCTTTGCAACTCGGGGGAGGGCACACGGCCCCACAACGGCTACGAAGGCGACTCGCGGCGGGCCAGGTCTGGTCGTGGCGGCTTGATCCGTCGTTCGTCCCGCGCGCGAGCGCCGAGTCGCAGAGTTCGATCATGAGTCCGATCGAGGCCCCGGGGCCGGGCGCATCGCTGCCAGGATGCATCGCCGCTCGGACGCATCCGCGCGTGGCGCCAGACCATCGTGGTAATCTGGCGCGCCAGCGACGGAGGCATCGCCAAACGAGGCGCTCGTCGGCCTCGCGACGCCGGAGTGGAGCGGGGTAGGGCGGGGCTCCGCTCGGCCCGTCGCCCTCGCGACCAGAGGGTGGATATGACGGGGCCGGCACGTGAACGCACCTGGCGGCCGCTCGCGTTGGCACCCGCTCGTCGTCACAACTCCCGAATAGCGAAGACCGCATCCGCGCATCCGCGCACCCGCGCACCCGCGATCCGGTTCTTTGACGCACCGCCGCTTCTGCGCGAGGATGCCCCATCCAAATCGAAGGAGACTTTCGATGAGCAACCCAGCAGGAGCGATCGTCGCCGTCGTGTCCGAGAAGGGCGGGGTCGGGAAGAGCACCATCGCCGCCTCACTCGCGGCCCACTGGCACAACCTCGGACTCAAGGTCCTCGCGGTCGACCTCGACCCCCAAGGCACACTGCAGGACTGGGCCGCGATCGCGGAAGCGAACGGCGTCGATGGGCCAGCAGTGATCGGCATCGCGGATACGGTTCGAAGTGCCGTTCCCCCTCTGGCCCAGAGCCACGACATCACCGTACTCGACTGTCCCGGCCGAATGGGGCGCCGGCTCGCGGGCGCCCTCATGATCGCGGACTGCGCGGTGGTTCCCGTGCCGCCCGGCGCGCCCGACGCGTGGGCGTTGGGGCGAGTGCTCGAGAAGATCGGCGAGGCTCAGGAGCTCCGGCCCGACCTTCGGGCCGCCGTGGTGGTGAACCGCGCGATTCGCACGCGCGTGGCGCAAGCGACGGTCGAGGCGCTCGCCAACGTCGATGGCGTCGAGCACTGCCCGGTGCAGGTCGGGAATCGAGCGGCTATCGCCGAGGCGATCGCCGCGGGAACGGGCGTCACCGTCACCGCGGGCGGCAGCACGGCAGGCCTCGAGATCCGACGGCTCGCGACCTGGTTGGAGGACGTCATCGGCATTGAACCCACGGAGGCCACCCATGCCGCGTAAAGCACCGACGATCTCGGTTGGGAGCCCACGTCAGAAGAAGCCCGTCGACCCTGCCGCCGCTGCCGAGTTCGAGGCCAAGATTGAAGACGAGGGTAGGGGCGAAACGCCAGCGCTCCATGCCGTGGAGAGTCCTCCAGAGCGGGTCTCGCAGCTCCCTGAGGGCTCGGCGGAGCCGCGAAACCGGAAGGGGACCGTCCAAGCCCCGTACGTCCGCAAGAGCGACGGCGTGCCCACCGTTGCGGTGACCTTCACGGTGCCGGCCGAGCTCGCGCGACAGGTGAAGGTCTTCGCGGCCATGAACGACAAGAAGGCCTCGGAAGTTGGAGAGGCGGCACTCGAGGAGTACCTCGAGCGGCACTCCTAGCCTAGCCCAAGGGCTCGGCAATGGTCTCGACGCGGCGGGGACTCGCGCAAGGACGGCGAGGGCTTTGGGGCCATGACCGCCGAAGCCCTCGCCGCCGAGCTGGCGGTCCAGTGGGTAGCTTGGAACAGATCGTGCTCCCCCGCCCTCTTAAGCATGCCCCGCAGGGTGTTGAGTCCCGCGCCCATCGGGCGCGGCCGACTTGCTAGGCGTCGCGTCGATCAGCGATGAGAGAGCCGCGTGGACGGCTTGTCCCTTCTCGAGAGGTCCTTTGAGAAGGCGGGGGTTCCGGGGGCCAGGCCCCCGAACGCCCGTTGAGGGTGGGAGTAGCGCTCCACGACACACTCTATTTCATGCCGGCTCGCTCCCGGCAGCGCCGGCCTCCAGTCCTTCGGCCCTCGTGAAGCCATCCCCGAACACTTGAGCGGGCCACTGAGC
Organism: Sandaracinaceae bacterium; assembly: GCA_040218145.1. Lineage (GTDB taxonomy): Bacteria > Myxococcota_A > Polyangia > Polyangiales > Sandaracinaceae > JAVJQK01. Next base: position 4,558 of record JAVJQK010000073.1, read on the forward strand.
TTCGGAGACGCAGACCAGCCCGGCCGAAGACAGCGCCGAACCGCCTGGGCCGGTCCCCAGACGGACGTCGCCCCGAGATCCCAACGGGTCTCAGGGCGAGTCAGTGCTGACAAGGCAGGCTAGGCTAGGGGGGTGCTCGGGCCAGGCGCTCTTCGGGTGGCTCGGATACCGCCGCCGGAGCCACCGCCTCCTCGAGCTCGGCCGCGACCCGTCGGCGGCGGTTGGGGAGATTCACCCAGGGCATGAGCGCGGCCACGATCAGCCGGGCGAAGTCGCGCAGCTTTCCACGCGCCCGGCGAGCGAGCGAGAGCGCCGTTCGCCCCGACATCTCGCTGTCGTAGCGGTGCTGCGCGAGGGCATACCGCTCCCTCTCTCCGCTGGAGTTCATTCGCCAGGGACCCTTGTAGGTGGCGACGACGTGGGGCGGCTGCCAGCGCGTGTACAGGCTCATCCCGGGGTGGTTGGCGACCTTCCGCCCGAGCTGCTTCGTCGCCGCCCCCAAGAGGCCGAACGGGCCGTCGCGTCGGAAAAGGGCCGCGCGCGACCACTGGGTCCCGTCGGCCTTGGGCACGAGCCAGCGGAGGGCCCCCTCGCAGAAGCCCTCGACCGTGAAGACTCCTCCACGCCAGGCCTTGCGCGCCTCCTCCGAGAGCTTGTGCCGGTGGCCCCAGAGCGCCCACGCGCAGCACACCAGCCGCCGGAACCAGGGGCTCGGCGCAACCTCCTCGCGTACGATCTCGAGAGCCGCCTTGAGCTTCCCCGTGTGTTCGGGCAGCTGCGCTCCGGCGACCTCTTCCCGCGTGATGTGGTGGGCGCGGCCGGTTCGGATCTTGTCGGCCACGGCGTAGGCGCCCGCGTAGATGGCAAGCTGCTGCCCGAGGGGCAGCTTCGCGGCCAGCTCACACGCCTTCCGCCCCGTCCCGTCCCGCATGACCGCGAGGTTCGCCGCCCGGATCTCTGGCTTCAGCTCGGGGAAGGGGGGCACGTCGCAGACCTGCCCCTCGAACATCGTCGCTCGCAGCTCCTCGAGACGCTTGCGGCTGTGCTCCAGGCGGCGCTTTCGGCGCTTCTCCCGCTTCGGCTTGTGTTTGACCTGGGGAGAGCGAGCTGCCTGCTTCGGGCTGAGTGAGGGTTCAGTCTCTTCCCCGGCGCCGGCCATCGCTACCGCCGGAGAGGGGAGGGCGTCGAAGACCCCCCCGAACACCGTGCCGGCCGGAACGGCCGGGCCACCACGGCCGTCCTCCTCGCGCTCACCGTGGGCGATGGGGTCGAGGTATGACTCCGCGACGTCTCGACCCTTCGCTGCCGACTCGCGGAAGCGTTGGGACAGCTCGTCCTCTTCGAGCCCGACCACAGCGGCTGCTCTTCGGAGGATGGACTCCCAGTGGTCCTCCTCGGACTCGGGACCCCGATGCAATTCGCCTGTCGACCGGCCGCCCGGCAAAAGTCGAAGCGACGGGCGCTTCCCCTCGTCGCCGCTCATCGGGCCCTCGCGCGGCTGGCAGGGTGCGGACGCACCGCTGCCTCAACCCTTGCGATTTCGAGGGTTTGGACACACCTAGCCAGCGCCGATCGGGCCCGCTGAACGCACCGATCCGGTGCCGGATCGGATGTGACGGGCGCCTCAACGAAAACGGCGGACTGGGCACAAACGGGCCCGTCCGCCGGAATTCGGTTGACCGCCGGGGTTGCTCCCCGTAGCGTCATTCTCAAATCCGGTCGATGGAAGACTCTCGCCCCCCTCCTGCCGCCAAGCTTTGGGGGGCGAAGTCATTTAAGGACTTCGGCTTTCCGCTAGAACTCTCCGCGTGTGGGTTCGGAATCGGCCACGAGCGCCAGACGCACTGCGGCCGTTCCCTTATCCCCGGCGACCGAAGGCATGACAAGCACTCTCACGTAGGGTCACAGGGATTCGACCCCGATCGGGGACGGAATTCCGCAGATCGAGGGGTTGGGGGGACGATCTCACCCGATCGCGTTTGATTTCGGCGGCACGATCGCTCGGCCGAAACGGATCGCGTCGCCATCACAAGTCTCCCCGGCGGGCGGCGCCCCGAAGCCTCTGGCCCATCTCTGACTCCTCGCGCTCGCTCATCGCTCGCAGCTCGAGGACGCGCTCGGGCCGCAGCCCCGACGCCTCCGCCTCCTCGATGACGTCGCCGGGGTAGCGAGCGCGGTCCTCGTCCGTGATGGCGGCGCGCGCCCGCAGCTCGTCGAACACCTGCTCGTCGCTGAGTCGCGGGGGAGGGCGGCCCTCGGCCTCCTCGCGCGCGCGGCGCTCCATCAGCGCGGCGTGGTCGGCCTTCACCTGCGCCTGCCAGCGCGCCGCCGCCTCCACGTCGTCGCTCGCCGACTCGTCCGTTCGAGCAGGCTCAGGCTCCTGCCAGCCGAACAGCTCCTCGGCCATTCGGCGGGCGGCGAAGCGACCTGCCTCGTTGAGCTGCCGCTGCCAAGCGCCGTGACGACGAGACCACCGAAAGCCGGCGCGCTTCATCTTGGCGGTCGTCTCCCGCTCGGGCCGCTCGTCGAACCGGAAGCGGACGCGGTTGTCATCTACGTCCTCTTCGATCGAGAAGCCCTCGCCCTCGATGGGCGGCGCTGCGGCCCGCTCCGCGGCGGCCCGCAGCTCCTCGATGCGCCCCCGGACGCGGCGGATGTTGGCGCCGACGTTCTTGGTGTCCATCGGCGTCTTCATCCACGGCGCGAGCTCCAGGGTCCGCTTCGCCCCGGCGAGGAGCTTCGGCGTGACGCCGGGCACCTGCTCGACCGCCTCCCATCCGCCCTTGCGGTAGGCGGCGTTGACGGCCTTGCTGAGCGCGCGCGCGGCCTCGAGCTCGGCGAGCCGCGCCTCGAGCGCCTCGACGGCGTCGGGGTCGTCGCTCGAGATGGCGTACCCGGCGCGCCCCGCCGTCCCCTTGGCCGCCTCGGCCGCGCGCGCCGTGTCGAGCGCCTGGCGGGTCTTGCGATCGTGGCGCTCGAGCGCCTTGCGGTGCCGACGCTCGGAGTGATGCCCGACCAGGATCGGCTGGCCAGGAGGGATTCGATCGAGCTCGCCGCGGGCGTCCGACAGCTGCGCGTCGGCCTCGCGCTCGAGCCGCGCCGCGCGGTGCTCCGCGCGCTCCCGACGGCGCCGCTGGTGCTCCGTCTCGCCGCGCTCCGGCGCGAGCGCCGTCGGCGTCGGAGCAGGGGAGGGCGCTTCGGTCTTCAGCGCGGGGGCCGCGATGCGTCGAGCGTCGACGCGGTAGCCGCGGCTGCCGCGCTCGAGGCGAGCGTACTTCGTCGGCCGGCCCTCGTCGTCGACCTCGGTCCAGATCGTCAGCGTCGCCTTCGAGCGCTTGACCTTTCCCTCCGCCACCAACGCGCCAGGGCGCGACTCGACGCGGGCGACGCGCATTCGGTGCGGCGTCGCGTCGGTGGAGACGATCGTCAGCGCCCGCGCCTTGCCCGTTCGCAGCGCCTCGAGCAGCGCCGTGAAGGGGCCCCCTGCCTCGGCGCTCGCTTCGCCCTCGGGCGGCGGCGGGACAACCTCGCCCTCCATCTCCGTGCGGGAGAAGACGAACGGCAGATCCACCCACTGCGTGTTCATCTTCAGCTGGCGCCGCGCCTTGCTGAGCCCGTTGACGCTCGCCCAGAAGCCGCGCCGCTCACCGGTCGCAGAGCGCCCGAGCGTCACCCACGCGGTCTCGCCGCGGCGCAGCTCCACGCGGCGCATGGCGTGGCCCTTGTCGACGGGCCGAAACCACACCACGCGGTCCCGCTCCCACGCCTCCTCGCCCCTGGCCTCGGCGCTCGCGGCCGGCGCGGGGGTGTCGCCCGTGGGGGTGGTGTCGCCCGCGGGTGCGTCGACGTAGCGGCGCGGCACCTCGAGCGCCTTGAAGGCGCGGTCGAGGTCCTCCGTGAAGACCCGCGCGTGCGTGCCGCGGCGGAGCAACGCCTCGCCACCCTCGCGCCAGCCTTCGCCCTGGATCGAGCGGGCGAGCGCCGCCGCGTCCCGGTACGCCGGCTTCACCTCGTCGACGAAAACCCGGCGCTGAAGCACCGGCATCGCCCGGAGCGCCTCGACCGCCCCCGCGAGCACGGTCCGGAACGCCTGGAGCGTGCGCGCCCCCTCGCCACGCGGCGCGTCGAAGTAGACCTGCCCCAGCTGCACGACGGCGCGGCCGTGCGAGCGGGCCAGCTCGAGCGCCTTCGCCAGGTCCTCCGGCGTCGCACCCCTCGGCGGACTCGGCGCGCGATCCGGCGTCTTCTCCGGCGCTGACGAGACGCTCGGCGCCGCCTCCTTCGGTCGGTGCACGATCACGATCCTGCGCGCTCGGGCCTCGTCGAGGGCGGCCTGGCCGACCTCGCCTGAGAGCAGGTGGAACCCATAGCCTCGCGCCGCGAGCCGCTCGAGCACCTCGTCGAAGCGCTGACGGCGGACGTCCTCACCTTCGCCCGCCCAGTCGGCCCACTCCACGCTGACCGCCTTGGGGCTCTGCTTGCGCACCTGCACGCCGCTCCGCCGCTCGCGACCGGACCGCGTGGCCTTCGGCATCCCGAGCCCAGCGAACACCTTCTGCGGCGTGAGCCGCTCGGCCCTCCGCAGCACCTCGGCGAGCGACGGCCTCTCCCCCACGGGCTCGTCGGCCTCCCGCGCGACGTCGACGACACGCCCCGTGGGCGCGCCCACCTTCGTCGAGCTCTGGGCCGAGAAGACCCGACCCGTGGCCTGCTCGACGAAGTGGAGGATCGAGCCGCCGTCAGAGCCCCGTGGCGCCCAGAACACCCGCGTATGGCGACGCCCGGGCCGCAGGTAGATGCGCACCTCGGCGGCGGGAGGCAGGGACGGGTCGCCGTCGACGACCCGCAGCGCGTCGACGATGATCGCCCGGTCGAGCGCCTCCCTGTCCAGGAGATCGGCCTCCCGATCTTCGCGGACCGTGGCGCCGGAGCGCCGGAGCGTCGACTCGAGCAGGTCGAGGAGCGCGCGAGCGCGCCGCGGATCCACACTCTTTGTCACGACGACCTCCCCTCGGCGTGCGCGCGCAGCCGCTCGAGCAGCGGCGAGAGCGCCTCCGAGAATACGTCGCGCTCTTCGACGGGGCGGTCTCTCAGCGCCTCCGCCAGATCCGCCATCCGCGCCTCGAGCGCAGCCTGATGCTTGGCGTAGAGAGCGGGCGGCGCGGCCAGCAGCTGCTCGACCACCTGCTCGACACCCTCGGCGACCTCGCCCGGGCCCACGCGGCGCGCGCTCTTCGCCTCGAGCCGCTCGAGCGGGATGGCGCCCGGGTCGCCGAAGTTGAGCGGGGCCCCCGAGAGCTTCGGCGCCCGCGCGGCGCCGCTCGACTTGCCTCGGCCTCCCATCAGGTCCCCTCCATGCGGAGCTGCGCGGCCCGGGCGGCGCCCGCGGCCAGCCCGCGCGCATGCATCGCGTCGATGCGCGGCGTGCCGAAGTAGCGGACCGGGGCGAGCTCCTCGAGCGCCGCCGGCAGCGCCGCCTTGCCGTAGACGAGCACGCAGTGCGGCTCGAGGCGCCGCACCGCCTCCGCGTAGCCGTCCGCGAACCAGCGTCGCGCCTGCTCGTCGTCCGACGCGCCCACCGTCGAGACCGCGACGGTGACCCCGCGCGGGACGCCGAGGAAGCAGAAGCTCCACGAGTCCGGGCCCGCCCACGTCAGCGTGGGAGCCACAGCCAACCCCCAGCTCTCCCACAGCGCGCAGAGCCAGCGGCTGCGGTAGACGTTCCAGAGGTTTGCCGCCCGAGGCCAGTCCCGATAGACCGAGAAATCCGGGCCGCAGAGCACGCTCGCCTTGGACAGACGCTCCCGGTAGCGAGCCGGGGCGTTCCACACGCGCTCGAAGCGATAGTCCTCCGTGAAGAAGTGGATCCCGTCGACCGAGCGCGCGCGCGCCGTCTCCGTCCAGCACGACAGCGCCGCCGGAACGGCGCACGTCCCCTCCAGCATCGGGATCCCCCACAGCGGCTCCCGGACGCAGTCGAGCTTCTCGACGTGTAGGGCGTCGTAGCCGCCCGGTTTCGCCCGGCTCACACGGTCGTCGGGGCCCCTGTGCCGCGCTACGATGAGCGCATGAGCTGCCGTCGCCTGCGATGCCTGACCCCGAACGTCGCGAACGTCTGGACCGACGCGCGAGGCCGCAAGTGCCTCGTCTCCGACGGCGAGCTCCTCGCCCCCTGGGAGCTCGACATCCTCTGCGGGCGCTTGCCGCAGTGGGTGCAGCTCTTCATGCGCTGACGTCCCCATCACACCGCCTCCTGCAGCTCGCGCGCGGCGAGCTCCTCGAGCGCCCGCCGCCGCTCCTGCTCGGCCGCCACGATCAGGCGCCCCACCACCTCTCCGACGGCCGGAACCACCGCGTTGCCGAGCGCCTTCAGCCGCTTGCGTCGCAGGGCAGAGTCCAGCCGTCGGGCAGACCCATCAACCACTCGACGAACCGCGGGTTGAGCCGCGGCCGGCACTCCGGCCCATCCGTCGAGGTCGTCGCTCCCGGGCGGCCAGAGCGGCAGGCGGCGTCCGTCAACGACACGCCAGGGTGCGCCCGGCAGTCCGGATTGCCGACGCGCGACCCGCTCGATTTCGCGTCGCCAGCGGTCGGGGTCGGCCAGGACGCCACCCACGCGACGAGCAGCCTCTGCCTCGCGCCGCCCCACTGCTTCGCCTCGAGCGCCAACGAGCGACTCCCAGCCCTGACCGCACTCGCCCGGCTCCGGCCGCCCTTGGCGTCGTGCGCTTGCGGGGTCGCCCATGAGCGCGAGCGGCGCCGCGCCCACGCGTCGAGGCTCGGCGTGCCCCGCGTCGGCCGCACGTGCCGCACCTTCCCCTCGTTCTGCGAGCTGCCGTACGGCGTCGCGCTCGGGGTCGGGTACTCGCCACGCGAGTAGGAAGATCCGGTCACGGCGGTGAGGGGCGCCGACGGCCGCCGCCGGTACGCAGTCCCACGCCGCATCGAACCCGCTCGCGGCCAGCTCCCCGAGTACCGTGCCCAGCCCTCGAACAAGCAGCGCTGAGACGTTCTCCACGACGAGGTAGCGGCATCCCACCACCCGAGCGACCCGGACGAGCTCTTTCCACAGCCCCGACCGCGCTCCGTCGAGACCGGCTCCGCTCCCCGCGAGGCTGACGTCCTGGCAGGGGAAGCCGCCGCAGACGACGTCGACTCGGGTGGCGTCGCGATCGACGTCTCGGACATCCTCGTACCTCCTCGCTTTGGGCCAGTGGCGCGCGAGGATCTCGCGCGCGTACGCGTCGCTCTCGGCCTGCCACTTCACGGGCCCGAGGCCGGCCCTCTCGAGGCCGATCTCCAACCCGCCGATGCCGCTGAACAGGCTGCCGACGCTCAACACGACAGCACCTCCGGCTCCACCGCGCGGACCGGCAGCGGCGCACCCGACGGCTCATCGAGCAGCCGCTCTCGCGCCAGGTGGAGCGTGGCGACCAGCTCCCACGTGGCACTGTCGACGTCGATAGGACCGGGGTCTGTCCACCACCCGTCTTCGTATCCGCCGGGCGGGCCGAGAGGCCGCACGAGCAACGCCTGGAGGAGCACCGCGGCCGTGTGCCGGGCGGCCTCGAGCGGCTCCGGGGGCTCCCTCCACCATCCGGGCCCCCAGTCCGCGTCGAGCTCGCCGGTCTGCGCGAAGCGGCAGAGGCGCGCGACGTTCATCGCGAATGGCGTCCCGGCCAACGCCACAATCCGCTCCGCCCGGTCGCCGGTCGAGCTGAGACGGCCGCTGAACTGCGGACACTCGAACGCCTCCTCGCCGAGCAGGTCGAACAGCCGCATCTCGACGCTGTCCGCGAGCAAGAGCGCGGCGAGCGCCCCGACCATCTCCGGCTCGGTCTCGGAGAACGCGCGCCGCACCTCTCGGTCGAGCTGCTCCGCCCTCGCGTGTCGCGCGAGGCTGCCCCGCCTGCTCATGATTCTCCTCCCCCCGCGGCTGCTCGACGCGCGCCACCCAGCGCCGCCGCGACCGCGGCCTCGATCGTCTCGACCGGCTCCACCACGAGCCCGTCTCCACCCACCGCGCACCCCGGCGGCGTGACCACCCGCCCGAACCCGAGCCGCGCCATCTCCGCGCGGCGCGCGTCGAGCAGCCGCGGCGGCAGCACCTCCCCCGTCAGCGCCAGCTCACCGCAGCTCGCGAGCCCTGCCTCGATCGCCACCCCGCGCGCCGCCGAAGCCAACGCGAGCGCGAGCGGCAAGTCGAGCCCCCGATCGCTCACCCGCCCCGCGTGGGCGTGCACGTCGACGAAGACGTCCCCGTCGATCTCCACCCCGCCGTGACGACTCAGGATCGCCAGCACCAGCGCCAGCCGCTGCGTGTCGATCCCCGACGCGATCCGTCGCGGCGCCGCCTCGCTCGCCGACCCAACGAGCGCGTGCACCTCGACGGCGACCGGGCGGTCCTTGTCGGCCATCACGGCCCAGATGGCGCCCGCCGGCCGGGGCCCGCGGCGGCGGCGAACCAGCGGCGAGCTCGGGTCGGCGACGTCGCGCAGGCCGCGCTCGCTCATCTGGAAGAGGCCCACCTCGCCCACCGAGCCGAAGCGGTTCTTGTCGGCGCGCAGCACGCGGTAGCCCGCGGCCCGCTCGTGCTCGAACCAGAGCAGCGTGTCGGCGATGTGCGCCGCGGCGTTCGGGCCCGCGAGCCGACCGTCCTTCGTCGCCTGACCGACCAGCCACAGGCTCACGTCGAGCGACTTCGCCACCTGCGTCAGCCGCTCGGCCACCCCCGCCACCGTCCTCATCGTCCCCGCGTCCCCGAGGTCCTCGGCCGTGAAGGTCTGGAGACTGTCGACGACCGCCGTTTGATAGCTCCCCGCCCGGAGCGCTCGAGCCACGTCCTCGATCCCGTGGGTTTCCAGCACGTCGATCCTCGCGAGCACCTCCGACATCCCGAGCCGCCGCGCGCGTTCGGCGACCTGCGCCTGCGTCTCCTCTCCGCTCGCGTAGAGCGCGCGGCCATCCGCGCCGCACAGACCCACGAGCGCCTGCATCAGCAGCGTCGACTTGCCCACCCCGGGCGAACCACCGAGCACGAGCACTTGCCCCGCCGCGAGCCCCTCGCCGTTCGGGCCCCGGCCGAGCACTCGGTCCAGCTCCGAGAGACCCGTCGAGCGCCGCGGGTGCCGCGTGATCGACACCTCCGACAGCGGCGCCGGCGCCGCGACCCGGCGAGGGGCGGCGGCCTTCACCCGCACGGCCGCGCGCTTCGGCGCCTGCTCGACGAAGCTCCCGAACACGAAACACTCCGGGCAGCGGTCCCAGCGCTTCGCCGCTCCGTAGCCGCACTCGCGGCAGGCGAACGTGACGACGGGAGCGCCCCGACTCACGACGCCGCCCCCAGCCAAAAGGGGCGCCCGGTCGCCAGATCGCCGAACAGCAGCGCCGCGACGGAGGCCTGCTCCAGCGCCGCGTCGAGGTGCCGCGTGACCTCGGGCGGGTAGGGCGGCTCGGAACGCGCCTCGTCGAACGCCAGCGCGCACTCCACCTCCAGCCGCTCGAGCGTCGGCGCGAGGAACTCCACGCCCGAGCGCGGCGCGGGCAGGATGCGGTAGGTGCCCGTCGCGTCCCGAGCCGTGAAGAGGCAGCGACTCGGCAGGATCGGCGCCCACAGCAGCACCGCCCCGCCCCCGAACGCCGGCCGCTCGGCCGCGGGGAGAAGCTGCGCCCCCACGTGCGCGCACGACGTGGAGAACGCCAGCTCCGGGCCTTGCGTGCGCTGAACGGCGAAGACGTCGTCGTCACCGAGCGGCAGGCGCGCTCCTCGCACGCGCTCCCACTGCTGAGCGTGCGGGCGATAGAGAAGCGTCTGAGGGCGACCGGACACAGAGCTGCCTTCCCCCCGCGACGGCGCACGGGTGCCGTTCGACCGGCCGGCGCGATGGCCGGCGATCGGAGGTGCAAGGAGGGCACAACGGCGGCGCGCCACGGGGCGGCAGCCAGTGAACCCAGGGAGAGACGCTGCCCCTCCCTAGTTAACTCCGGGGACCGAGCCGTGGTTTCCCGCGCTGCTCGGCGATTTCGGGAGCAGCACACCGGGCGAGCGGGTCCAAAAACGCGGACGTAGACAAGACACCAGTCGGTATATCAAGCTATCTATTCACAATCTTTCTCACAGGCACAAGACTGACAAGGTGAGCATGGCAGGCAAGGTAGTGAGCGTTACGCAGCCACGGGAGTTCAACTTCAGCGATCTGGCCGCCAGCAAATCGCAGACAGTGACCCTCCAAGAACAGATCAACTGTAGCCAATACGACTACATGGACATGATCGTCCGGGTACATGACGACGCCAACATCGGCGGTGGGGCAAAGATTGAGGTCGTGGCCGTGACAGATGGCCATACCGAGTACGATCCGAATCAGACCTTCTTCGGCGATCCCATCGCTACGGCCTCGCTCACCTCGAGCCCCACCGCAGGCACCCTCAAGATCGTATCCGCCTCAGGCCTGCTCGGTCGAGCGCTTGCAGTCCAGGTCGTGGCAACGCAGGACGCGCAGCAGCAGAGCATGTCCGCTCGAATCAGCGTGGAACTCGTGCTGAAGTCCCGATAACGGAGAAGCTTGACGGTGCGCTCCCGCCACTGCCGAACGCCCATCGACCTCCTCTACGACGCCCGTGAGGACGAGGAACTCTTCTACTACGAGGCGGAAGCGAAGCTCAACCGCACGATGACCAAGCTCGCCGCAACCGGCCTCGAGGGGCGCAAGGCCGCGCACCTGCGAGTCGAGTACCGCGAACAAGCAGCCGTCCTGGAGGAGGCGCGTCAGGCCCTGGTCCAGGCCCACGCTCAACTTCAACTCGCACGTTCTGAGGCGCCATGCTGCACGGAGGAATGAACGCAACCGCAGTCACCGGGAGTGAGCTACACCACCTTCTCCTCGCCCTGCTGGAGACAACGCACTCGCGCCTCTGGATCACGCAGTTCATTCTAGACGCTAGGCCCGATTTCGACGACGGCCGCCTCGTACGCACGCTCATGCATGCGGTCGCAGAGACGGCCTACAGAGGCGTGGACGTCCGAGTGCTCATCCCGGACGTGAGCGCTCCATCGGGACCTGAGTACGACGTCAACTACCCAGCAGCGATGTTCTTGGCCAACCGCGGCGTCGACGTCAGGCGGTACCGACCGACGAAGCAGCGCCCCCATCTCCACTCGAAGGTCACGATACTGGACGCCGACGTCGCGGTCATAGGCAACGCGAACTGGACGCCAGGAGCTTTCAGCCAGAACTTCGAAGTCTCCGTCGCCGTTCGAAGTCCTCAGACGGTTCGAACGCTCGATGGCTGGTTCTCTCGGCTGTGGGCGCAAAGCGAGCGGGCCTTCCCGACGCGCATCCACAGCGCACCGCAGTACTACCCATCAGACCGGTCACCGAACAATGGCTCGACCCGGCGCCGCATAGCAGAGCTACGCGTCCGCGCGCGGGTGCTGGCACAGTTCGATCCTGCGCTCAGCGTCGACCTACTCTCCGGGCAGCGATACGTTCGCCGAGTAGAGGAACTCGTCCGCGCTGCTAAATCTAGGGTAGTCGTCGTGATGCTAGGGCTGATGGCGAACCAGAACCGACGCCTTCACCCGCTGCTGGACGGCCTGATCGACGCTCACCGCCGCGGCGTGGACGTCCGCGTCCTGGGTGATGCGCGCGAAGGAGCCGCGAAGGACTGGATGAGTGACGCCGAGGTCCTCTCGGAAGCAGGCGTCGCCGTTCTCCGATGGTCTGGGACACGCCTTCACTCCCGCACCGTCGTGATCGACGACACGGCAGTAGTCGGTTCGGTTGGATGGACAGTGCAAAGCGTCATGAACTCGGAAGAAGTTTCCATTCAGCTGTCATCAGGCCACGCGGCAAATGAGATCTGCAGACTCTTGGATGTGGTGTGGAAGGCGCACCAACTTCCCGCCACCGAGACGGGGCATGGAAGCGTCTGACTGGGAGAAGCGGAAGCCGCTCAAGCCGACCGCGAAGCCGGATACGAGCGGCAGCGGATCTGGCACTGGCGGAGGCAAGGGCAGCTTGCCCTCGGAACAGCGGCAACCACACGGGGACAGCGCCAGTGCCCTGCCACCCCATCTGCGAGGAGACTCCGGTAGTCGCGGGGGCGGCGATAGTGGCGGAGGCGACGCAGGTGCTCCACCTCCCGGCGGGGGAGACGCTGAGCGCCCGCCCCCGCAAGGGGACCCGCCACCCCAGCAGGGTGGCCCGCCGCCCGACGGAGAACCGCCATCAGGGGGACCCTCGGACGGGCCATTCGGCGGGTCGCCGCCACCAGCGACGCCTGGCGACGAGAACTGGGATGTGCCGCCGGGAATCTCGCCGCCAGAACTTCCGCGGCCTGAGGAGCCAGGCGGAGGTGGTTCTGGCATTCCAGACTTCGGTGAGCCGGGTAGCAGCCGGTTTGGCTCGGGTCGCACGCCGGTGGTTAGGCGCTCACAAGGGCCCGTCTGCCCCCCGGGGACGCGGCCACTTAGAACCCACATCCGAGTTGACGATCGCACACTGGACTGCCTATCGAACGCCTTCGCGATCGCTGACGCTCTAGAGCCACTCATAACCTCTGCCCACTCCAGGGGATTCACCACACGAACCGAGGTCAGGCGAATGATCGCTGCTCGCAACCGCCGGTGGGAGGACGCGTTCTGGAACTTTCTACAGAACCAACGCATCTGTGACCGCGTACAAGGATGGTTTGCTAGAGCTGTTTTGAACGCAGCTTTCTCCTCGGTGAGCGTGGGATGGAACGAAGAACTCTACGATGAGTGGGGCGAGGTCCGAATGTGGAGCATTCCCGTCGACCACTTCGATCAGATCGGGGGACGTGGTCTCCCGCTGAACGAAGATGGACGAGTTCTCATCAAGTTCTGTATTCCGACGTAGGCCTGAGCGAACGGTGCGTATTTCCAGAAGAGGATTGGGTAGCCATCGTTTCGTACTTGTAGCCGTCGCGCATCTTGCGCTCTCATGCGGCAACGAAGTACACCAAGGGACGTCGAAATGCCCAAAGTTCATGCAAACTGACCGCGCCGGCGCACCCAACAGTGCGCCCTCACGTGCCGCGAGGGACGAGCCGCAGTCAACCGCACCATCGAATTCTAGCTGGTTCGTGTCTATCGACTCGTGGAGCAACAACGGCGGCATGCTAGAACAGCAGACAGTCTTACCCAGGACTGCACTCCGGCGTATCGCAGAGCCGATTCGTTTTGCTGACGACAGATGGAGCTGCTTGGTAACGGAGTCTAACCAAGTCGCGGGGGTACTCTGCCATCATGTACTCGGACCGACAGCCAGCATTGATTCTCCAACCTGCTCACCGAGACGGATGCAGCTTGGAGAGGCTGTATCACCCGAGGAGATGGAGAGGATACTTCAAGGCGCCACTCCGCCGATTTCGGTCACGTGGGAGGTATTGCTTGAGTGCGAGGACCAATAGCATGAAAGAAGGGCTCTTCTCGGGCTTCGCGTCGTGTTGACGACTCACTCAAATCTCTGTAGTCTGGATAGACGCAAGGGGAAGGGCCGTCGCATGGCGTCGGACCGACCCCTTTTTTTCTGCCCTGAACTCTCCCAGAATGCTTCATGGGATGACGACGCTACGAGGCGTTCCACGGGGCGTGGCAGAGTCACACCCAAGCGCTCCGCGTCTGGCGAGGCCTCCGCGTGTCCCCGCCCGGCCCCGGCCCCTGATGGGTCCCCAGCCTGCGCATTCAGTCGTCCTCGAACTCCGACGGGTCGAAGTCGTCGTCGTCGAGGTCGTCATCGCCCAGCTGATGGTGGGAGTTGTCGATCGGGGCGAGCGCGACGATGAGCTCGATCTGGGCGCGGATCACCTCGCGCGAGGGTTCGTCGAGGTGGCTCACGGCGACCTCGACGCCGTCGCGGTCGTAGGTCGTGCCCGCGGTGTAGCCGTCCCAGAACTGAAAATGCCGGGTCAGCGTGGAGTAGAGCCGGCCGGAGTGCGACTCACCGACGTAGTAGACGTCGCCGTCGAGGGCGTCGCGGATGACATAGACGCCGTTGCGATCCTTCAGCTCGCGGACCCAGGGCGCGTAGCGGAGGATGTCACGCCGATCGACGACGGAGCGGAAGCGGAGGGACACGGGCTCACCCCATCTCGTCCGCCGCGCCGTCATCCTCGGGACCGGCGAGCTGGTGATAGAGCAGCATGAGGGAGCCCTGCTGCATCGGGGTGAGCGCGGCGGCGATGGCCTGGGTCTGCTCGGGCGTCAGGGACCGGAAGAGCTCCTGGAGTTGATCGAGCGCGACGACCGCGGCGGCGGGGACGGTCTCGGTCGGGCGGGGCGCTGCGGCGTCGGCCGCCGTCATCGCGCCGTCAGCGCTGCCGTCAGTGGACACGGGGAGTTGGAGGGGCTTCCCGCCGTTGGCGAGCAGGCCCACGAAGCCCTTGCCGGCGCTCAGGACCGCGCTCGTGATGCGGTCGCGGTGGTTCCGCTCCGCCTCGAAGCGTTCGACCTCGAGCAGGCGCTCGGTGTCGCGGTCGAGCAGCTCCTGGCGCTCGCGCTGCATCTCGAAGACCTGCTCGGTCAAACGCGCGACCTGGTCGCCAAGCATGTGGTTGTGACGCTCGAGCTGCGAGGCGGCCGAGCCCATCGCGCCGAACGAGGTGCGGACGAGGAACTCGTTGTGGCGGATGGCCTGGGCGACGAGCCCCTTCTCGGTGGGCGGCTCGGTCGCGAGGGCGCTGCCC
>JAVJQK010000074.1 GCA_040218145.1 Sandaracinaceae bacterium
AAGCCGGAGCCACCCTCGCTTGGCTCACCCGCGATGCATCAACTTCCACATCGTCGCGCGCGCCTTGTCCGCCCAGTCCGCAGGCCCTTCGACCGCCTCGTCGCTCACGTACCCCAGCGCCGCCGCGGAGAGCAGCCACACCCGGGTCTCGCCCGCCGAGCCGTAGGCCGTCCCGAACCGCTCGCGCTCATGTCCGCCGACCCGTTTCTCACCTTCGGCCAGGTTCCCCACCACGCTCGCCGCGCTGTCCCGCATCTGCCGAGCGAGGTTCTTGTCGTGCTTCGCCACCTCTTCCCAGATCGGCTTCATCGAGCGCAGCCAGACGATCGACTCTTCGGTAATTCGGAGCATGTGCTCATCCGCTCTGAGGCGACCCAGATGTCGACCTGACACCCTTCGTCCTCACACCGCCGGGCGCAGGGCGCGGGTGGGCTAGTCAAGGACGAGGGACCGAAGGTCCCGAAGCCAGCCGAAGGCTGGGGCCGCAGGCCTCCTTTACTCGCCCGCCCGCGTCCGGCACCGTCGATGGTGGAGGACGAGTGCCATCCACATTGCGTGGTGTGGAGCGCGGAGCCGCCGTCCCAGCAGACGGGCGCGAGGCTGCGAAGCGGGAGCGGGAGCGGACTCGGGAGCGGGAGCGGGAGCGGACGCGGCGGGGGACGCGGGAGCGGACTCGGGAGCGGAGGCGGAGGCGGGCGCGGAAGCGGATGCGGGCGCGGTAGCGGTAGCCGTAGCGGTAGCGGTAGCGGTAGCGGTAGCGGTAGCGGTAGCGGTAGCGGTAGCGGTAGCGGATGCGGTAGCGGGCTCGGGAGCGGATGCGGATGCGGATGCGGATGCGGTAGCGGATGCGGATGCGGTAGCGGTAGCGGACTCGGGAGCGGAGGCGGAGGCGGGCGCGGTAGCGGAAGCGGACTCGGGAGCGGGAGCGGAGGCGGGAGCGATACGGAGGCGGGAGCGATACGGAGGCGGGAGTCCCCCCCTTGCCAAGGATGCTCTTCATCCCTCCCATCGCCCCAGCCCTTCCCGCCCGCGCCACGCGCAGTATCGTGTCGTCGTGTTCGTCCCCTTGGAGCGCCTCTTCCCCTCCCGCCTCGACCGCGCCCGGGCAAAGGAGCTGCGCAGCCTCCGCGCGCGCTTCACGGCGCAAGCCCCACGCTGGGACACCGACCACACCGCGCGCGCCCTCGCCCACCGCATCCTCGAGCTCAAGCGCGCGCTCGCGAGCGCGTTCTCCGACGTGACCGCTTGCGCCACTTGCGCCCGGGGCTGCGCGCCGCCCGCCGGGGCCTTCGAAGGCGGCCGCTGCTGTGGCACCTCGACGCTGACCGTCTTCAGCCCCGTGGAGGTCCGGGCGCTCCGCCTCGCGGGCGTCGACGCGCCGAGCGAGCCCGCGGAGGGAGGTCACGCGGACGCCGGGTGCCTCTTTCGGGGCCCCTCTGGCTGCTCCCTCTCTCCCGCCGCACGGCCGAGCGTCTGCGCCGTGTACGTCTGCCTCGACCTCGGCGACGAGCTCGACCGCCGCGACGACGCCCCCTCGATCGCCGCCCTCCGCCGCGAGCTCGCCGAGACCTTCTCTCGCTTCGCCGCGCTGCCTCCCTGAGTGCGTCCACCGTACGCCGTACGATTCGCGTCCGCGCCCAGGGTCGGCCCTCCCCTACGCTCGTTCGGTGACACTCTCACTCCCGACGCGTGTTCGTCCCCTCCTGGTCTCGCTCGCCCTCGTCGCCTCGGCGCCGAGCTGCAACGGAGAGGACGCCAGCTGCGTCCCGAACGAGACCCGCGTGTGCGCTTGTGCCCCCGGACGCGATGGCGTCCAGGTGTGCGCCGCCACGGGCGACGCCTACTCTTCGTGCGATTGCGGAGCTCCCCCGGACGGTTCGCTCGCGGACGGCGGGCCACCCCCGACGGACACGGACGCGCGGGTCCCCGAAGGCGACGCCGGCGTGCTCCGGTGCCGCGACTTCGGACCCGTGCGCGCGTTCCCCGGCGCGGTCGGCTTCGGCGCGGGCGCGGTCGGCGGTCGCGGTGGGCAGGTCCTCATCGTCGACACGCTGGCAGACGACGGACCGGGATCGCTGCGCGAGGCGCTCGAGGCGAGCGGGCCGCGCACCGTGGTGTTCGAGGTGGCTGGCACCATCGTGCTCCAGAGCAGCCTGCGCATCTCGGAGGGCAACGTGACCGTGGCCGGCCAGAGCGCGCCGGGAGGCGGCGTCGCGCTCCGCACCGCCGAGCACGTGACCAGCCCGGCCATCCTGTCCAGCGCCGACGAGGTGGTGATCCGCTACCTGCGCGTGCGCCCCGGCCCGTCGACGGAGCTGTCGAATTCGGTCGACGCCATCACCGTCTCGGGCGGGCAGAACATCGTGCTCGCCAACAACAGCTTCAGCTGGGCCGTCGATGAGAACATCAACCTCTGGTACGACGCGAGCGACATCACCGTGCAGGACAACCTCATCTCCGAGGCCCTCTTCATGTCCACCCACACCTACGGCGCGCCGCACTCCAAGGGCTTCATCGCGGGACCGGACAACGCGCGCATCAGCTTGGTGCGCAACGTCTTCGCGTCGAACGACGACCGGAACCCGCTGATGGGGTGCGGGGCGCCGTACGAGCTGATCAACAACATCGGCTACAACGGCTACCAGGTCGGCGCGAGCATGGCGCTCCGCGAGGGCACGCGCGTCAACTTCATCGGCAACGTCTATCTCGCGGGTCCCATGCACCGCCCGTCGCGCTACCAGGTGATCGTCTACGGCGCCGACGACGGACCGCTCGTCCCGGAGTCCATCTTCGTCCGGGACAACCTCACGCCGCGCGCCGACCCGAGCGACGACTGGGCGGTCATGGGCTGGGGCGGGATCCACGGCGGCGACTACAACGGCTCGCCCCTCCCCGAGACCGTCCGCGCGGCGACGCCGTTCGAGATGAGCGACGCGCCGGCCGCTCCCATCCCGGCGGCCGAGCTGGTCGACCGGCTGCTGCCCACCGTCGGCGCCAGCCTCCCCCAGCGTGACGCGGTCGACGCGCGCGTGGTGGAAGACATCCGCAATGGCACCGGGGGCCTGATCGACGATCCGTCGGAGGTCGGCGGCTGGCCCGAGCTCGCCGCGGGGACGGCGCCCGCCGACGCCGACCGAGACGGTATGCCCGACGCCTGGGAGATGGCCCGCGGCCTCGACCCGAGCGATCCCGGCGACGCGATCGAGGACCGAGACGGCGACGGCTACACGAACCTCGAGGAGCGCCTCGAGTGCCCGTGACTCAGGTCCCGGCGCTCAGCGACAGGTTCAGCCGGTAGGTCAGCGCGTCCGGCCGCTCGCGGAGCAGGGTCACGCGCAGGAAGTACGTCCCCGCCTCGAGGTCTCGGGCCAGCGCGTCGCTCTCGTCGATGGACGCGCACGTCCCGCCCGCGCCCCCCGCCGACACGCGCGGCGTCGGACCCGCGCTCCCCACCTCGATGAGCTCGAGGGTCGCGTCCTCGAGGCCGGCCGGGCAGGCGCCCGCGCCATCGCCCAGCGAGGCGAAGAGCGAGGCCCCAGCGGGGACGTCGACCGCGAACACGTCGACCTCGCAGATGGCGTCGAGCCCGCCGCGCACGCTCACCGCGTCGCCGAGGCCCATGACGACGAGGTTCGCGCTGTAGACATCGTCGTTGACCTCGACCTCGGCCGGCGCGGCGCCGGTGAGCTCGCTGAAGCAGGACGCGCTGCAGCCGTCGCCGTCGTCGGTGTTGCCGTCGTCGCAGTTCTCGCTGTGGTCCTGGCTGCCGTCACCACAGACCGTGCGGAAGGCGAGCACGCGCCCCTCGAAGCCGGTGTCCTCCGGAGAGTCGAAGCCCACGACGTAGGTGTCGTCGGCCGGCGGGATGAACGTGAAGTGCTCATCCGAGCCCGCCTCGCAGCGGTCGAGGCCGTCTCCGTCCGAGCAGGCGCGCTCGTCGCAGTCGTCCAGCACGTAGATCGCGGGGTTGGCGGTCTGGCGGCCCTCGAACGGGTCGACGTCCACGTGGAAGTGCCAGTGCTCGCCACGCCGGGCGTCGATGGAGAGGAAGAGGTCGGGCCCCCGCTGCGTGCGACCCGTGCAGCCGCTGACCTCGCGCGAGTTGTCGACGCTGCCCCGGGTGTCGACGTCGAAGCCGTGGCTCTGCGCGCCCTCGGGGAAGAAGAGCAGAGGGGCCGTGGCGCCGCAGACCTCGGCCAGCTCGCCGTCCACGTGGGGCACGGACTGGTAGAGGCCCTCGTCGAAGACGAAGCAGCCGCTCGCGAAGAGCGCGGCGAGGCAGAGGGAGTTGGCGATACGCATCAGCGGGTCATGTAGGGGTTGGTCTCGAGCGTCGGGCCGGTCGGCGCCGACGGGGCGGGCTCGCTCGGAGGACGGGGACGGCGGACGCGAGGCGTGGGGCGGCGCTCCGGCTCCGCCTCGAGCGGGCGCTCCGGCTCCGCTTCCGGTGCGGGGTCGGTGGGCGCTGCCTCTTCTTCCTCGTCTTGCTCTTGGGCCTCCGCCTCGAGCTCGGCGACCGCGGACGGCTCGCCTCCCTCCGGCTCCGCCTCGGGCTCTTCGGGGACGATCGGGCTCGGCTCGGGCGTGTCTCCGGCCGCGCGGGGAGCAGGCTCCTCGGTGGGAGCCCAGGGCCGGAGCGCGAGCCACCCGCCGATCATCGCGAGCAGCGCGACACCCACCGCGATCCAGAGCCAGCGGGGCGGGGACGACTTCGCCGGAGAAGGCGCCGCGAGCGCGGGCTTTTCGGCGGCTTCCTCGAGGCGTGACGGCCGCCCTGGTCGGGTCTCCGCCGCGGGCGGCGGCGCGCTCACGCCCGTGCGCGCGTGCGGGTCGACGTCGCGCACGCCGCTCTGGGTCTCTCGCGTGACCCCGGAGCGCGGCGACGGTGACAGATCGTGGAGCTTCGGGACGAGGTGCAGCTGCCCCGGCTCGAGCGGCTTCGGCTCACCGATGGAGCTCGACAGGTGGTGGCGGATGGCCTCGCGCTTGGCCGCGATCCGCTCCTCGAAGAGCTCCGAGAGCGCGTCGGCCACCTCGTGGGTGGTCGCGATGAGCCCCGCCGCGCTCGCCGCCGCCTCGAGCTCCGCCGCGAGCGAGCGCGCGTCTCCGTAGCGGGCCGAGAGGTCGCGCTGGAGCGCCTTCATCGCCACCGCCTCCATCGCCTCCGTGCACAGGGGCTGCTCGCTCGAGGGAGGCGGGATCTCCGCCGTCATCACCTGGAGCAAGGTCGCGACGTCCATCTCCGCCTGGAAGAGGCGTCGCCCGCAGAGGATCTCCCAGAGGATGATGCCGAGCGTGAACACGTCGGCGCGGGCGTCACAGGACTCGCTCTGCGCCTGCTCGGGCGCCATGTAAGAAGGCTTGCCCTTGAGCACGCCGGGGCGCGAGGCGGCGATGCGCGAGGCCGCGAGCGCGATGCCGAAGTCGACGATGCGCCCGACGCCGTCGAGGCCGACGAGCACGTTCTGCGGCGAGACGTCGCGGTGCACGATCTCGAGCGCCTCTCCGCGCGCGTTCTTCGTGGTGTGGGCGGCGTGGAGGCCGTGGCACGCGTCGACGAGGCATCGGAGGCCATAGCGGATGCGGTCGCGATCGCTCAGCTCGGGGTGACCCACGAGGTCGGCGAGGGTGAAGCCCTCGACGTAGCTCATCACCAGGTAGTAGCCGAGCGGGCTCTCGGCCACGTCGACGATGCCCACCGCGTTCGGGTGATGGATGTTCGCGGCGGTGCGCGCTTCGTCGAGCAGCATCGTCACGAAGGCCTGGTCCTCCGCGAGGTGCTCGTGCATGAGCTTGATGGCCATCAGGCGCTCGAAGCCGCCGGCCCCGGCGAGCCGCGCGAGGAGCACGGTCCCCATGCCGCCGCGCGCGATCTCGGCCACGATCTCGTAGCGGTCGAGCATGCGGCGCGGGTGTTCGACGGCCTCTTCCACGATGGGCTCCTCGCCGGAGGAGGCTTCGTCCACGGGCGCCGCTTCGTCCTCGAGCGCGGTCATGGGTCGAGCTCCAGACGCAGGCTCGCGAAGGCGCCGCCCGGGCCCACCGTCAGGGAGACATCGGCGCTGTCGTCGTCCCAGTCGGTGAAGATGGCGAGGACCGCGGTGACGGCGGCCAGCCCCAGGGTGGAGAAGAAGAGCACGTTGGTGCGCGTCTCGAGCGCGGTGCCGTTCTCGTAGCCTGCCCGGGTGGGGTTCTCGACGTACGCGTCGCGGGCCGACAGCGTGTCGAGCCCGGACCAGATCGAGAGGCCGCCGGCGAGCGCGGTCAGCCCTGCGCCCACGAAGAAGAGGACGGGCGTGACGCCGCCGCCGTCCGCGGCCGGGGCGGGGACGGGAGCCGGGGCCTCGGGCTCCACCTCCACCTCGGGCTCGGGCTCGGGCTCGACCGCGGGCTCGGGCTCCGGCTCGGGCACGACGCCCTCGAAGGACACGCGGGCCGACTCCCCCGCGGCGAGCGTCACGCGCTGGGTCGGGGCCTCGCGGTCGGTCCACGTCGCGCGGAGCTCGCGCGGGCCGGGATCCAGATAGAGCACGATCTCGTCCCGCGGCTCCACGACCGCCGCGCGGCCGTCGAGGGTGAGGTTGCAGGCCGGCGCGCAGCGCACGGAGAGCCGACCCACCGAGGACTCCGCCGCGGCCAGCGTCTCCTCCGCGAGCGCGCGGGTCGCGTCGTCGTCCGGGTAGCGCTCGAGCGCGCGGGCCGACAGCGTCGCGGCGCGGGCCAGCTGCGTCGCCTGGGCGTGGTTGCGGATCGCGCTGCGGAGCGCCTCCGGGCTCGGAGCGGACTGATCGGCGAGCTCGAACAGCTCGGCCGCCCGGGCGTGGTCACCCCGGAGCTGGGCGCGTTGCCCCTGCGCGAACGCCGCCGCCGCCGCTTGGACGTCCTGCGCCGAAGCGCTCGCCGCCAGCGCGAGGCTCGCCAGCCCTGCCAGAATCCGCCAGGTCCACCGCACGCGCGGAGTATGCCGCAAACCGCCGGGAGATTCAGGAAGACGCGAAAGATGTGGGAGCGTGACAGTCCGCGGATGGGGGCGTGACATTCGGCACAGCAGGGTGAGACCGTGAGGGATCTCTTCACCTCGCCCCCCGTAGTTGGCGGTAGCGTCGGCTGGCACCCCTGCTGCTGTGTGCTGGGGACACACGGCCGACGCCGTGATTGATGACGGAGACCCGGCGCGAGCTGGTAGCCTCCGTCGCGTTCGGCTTGGGGGAAGCGCCGCTTCGGTGGTCGAGCCCCGTCGAGACAACCGAGGAGATGGAATGAAGACGAAGCTGATCAAGGCCACCCGCATGCTGTCGGCGTTCGCGCTGCTCGGCGCGATCATCGCGTGCGGAGGGGACGACGACGATTCCGACGAGAGCACGACCGAAGCGCAGGGCGTCGCGGCCGCGCAGCCCACCGCGGCAGGCGCCGCGCCCGGCAACCTCCAGCTCGGGCAGCCGCCCGCCTCGCTGCAGGTGCCGATCCCGCCGAGCATGAACTTCGTGGTCGCGGAGAACGGCGAGTACCAGATCGATGTGACCGCGGGCATGGGCGCGGATCCGAAGCTCTACGTCTACCAGGGCGAGACCCTGGTGGATCAGGACGACGACGGCGGCGACGGGCTCAACGCGCGCATGATCCGCTTCCTCGAGCCGGGGACCTACTCGGTGCGCGTGACGGACATCCGCGCGCGGCCCTTCACGGCGCAGGTCGCGGCGCAGCGCCTCCAGGCGCTCACCCCGGTCGGCGCGATCACGCTCGGCACCCCCTCGGTCGTGACCATCCCGGACTTCCCCATCATGGAGCGCCCGCGCAACGATCGTGACGCCTCCCGCGCGCTCACCCTCAACGTCGCGGCGGCCGGGCAGTACACCTGCACCGCGTCGGCCGACAACAACAAGGACCCGAAGATGGCGCTGATCCAGAACGGTCAGCTCCTCGAGGAGGACGACGACAGCGGCCCCGGCCGCAACGACGCGTCGATCACCCGTCAGCTCCAGCCCGGCACCTACGTGATCCGCGTCTGGGATTGGCTGCACCGCGGCGACCACCGCATCACGGTCAACTGCCGCCAGGGCTGAGCCGCCCCCCAGGCTCGATGACGACCGCCCGGGCTCTGGCCCGCGGCGGTCGTTCTCGTTCCGTCCGGAATGCGCCGCCGACTCGACCGTGATCACGCCGCGCTACAGCCCCGGACACCACGACCACCTCCACGTCGATCTGCGCCCCGAGGATCCCCGCGGCTTCCTGCGCTGAACACGAGTCGGCGCGCGGACGCGCAACATCGCCTTTCGGGCGTCCTCTTCGTGTAATGTCACCCGCGTGAAACGCGGGTCTCTCCTCGCGCTGCTCGTGCTGGCCTCGGCGAGCACGGCGCACGCCTCCCCTCAGGATCTCTTCGGCTTCGGCGGCCGAACGCCCGGCATGGCGATGACCGGCGCGTCGTACGCCGAGGGCTACGAGGCGGTCTTCAGCAACCCGGCGGGCCTCGCGCCCGTTCGTACCCGGGGGCTCCACCTCGGCATCCAGGGGGGGAACTTCCAGCTCACCCTGGACGGGCAGCGCTCACCGATCACGCCCGGCCGCGGCATCGTCATCGGCTTTCACCTGCCGCTCCCCTTCGGCGACATCCTCGAGGACCGCCTGGTGTTCGGCGGCGGCTTCTACACGCCGGCCGAGGTCCTGCTCCGCGGCAACGTGACCTTCCCCGAGGTGCCGCAGTGGACGGTCCTCGACCGCGCCCAGGTGCTCGCCATCCAGGTCGGCCTCGGTCTCGATCTCCACGGCCTCGTCGACGGCCTCTCGCTCGGCTTCGGGTTCAGCGCGCTCGCCAACGTCTTCGGCGTGCTCGACGTGCGGCTCGACGAGACGAACGCCTTCAGCTCGGTCGTCGAGACCCAGCTGCTGACGACCTTCGCCCCCATCGTGGGCGCCCGGTATGTGCAGCCGGAGTGGGGCGTGGGGCTGACCTACCGGCACGAGCTGCGCGCGGTGACGGATCTCCAGATCGCGACCGCGGATCTGCCGGTCGTGCTCCCCGTGCTGCGCGTGGGCGGCGTGGTGCAGTACGACCCGCCGACGATCATCGCCGAGGGTCACTACAAGCCCATCCCGAACTTGATGCTGGTGGCCAACGTCACCACGCAGATCTGGACCGAGTACCCCGGCGCGCAGATCCCGACGACCGCGATGGGGCTCAACGCGCCCGCGCCCGAGTTCTCGGTGGTGGTCAGCCCGCGCGTCGCGGTCGAGGGCACCCACCGCGACGGCCCCTTCACCTTCTCGTTCCGCGGCGGGTACGCGCTGCAGCTCTCCCCCGCGCCGCCCGCCCGCATGGCCAACCGCCGCACGGCGTCGGGCGGGGAGATCGACCAGATGGTGCCCTTCCGGGTCCTGGACAACGATCGCCACATCCTGTCGGCGGGTCTGGGCTGGACGATCCACCTCGGTGAGCGCGGCGAGAAGCTCGTGCTCGACGCCTACGGTCAAGCGCACATCCTCATGGACCGCACGCACGAGATCGGACGCACCGACGGCGCGCCACCGATGCAGACCGGGGGATACGGGCTCGTGGGCGGCTGGACCCTGGGAGCGGAGTTCTGATGCGTACGCTCTTCCTCATCCTGCTCGGCGCGCTCTTCGCCGCCCCCGCCGCAGCGCAGCCGATGGACACCTACGGCATGGGGTCGCGCTCGATCGCGCTCGGCGGCGCGGTCACCGCGGACGTCGAAGACTTCAGCGCCAACTACTACAACCCGGCCGGCCTCGTCCGGAGCGGCGAGCTGCGGGTGGGCGTGGGCTGGTTCGGCGCCCACCACATGTTCGAGGTCGACGGCCTCGACTCCAACGTCGACCCCGTGCACGGGATCGTGCTCGGCGTGAACGTGCCGGGTCGCATCGACGACTTCCGGTTCGCGTTCGGGCTCGGCGTGCACCTCAACGACCAGCGGGTCTCGCGCACGCGCACCCTGCCGCGAGAACGCCCGCGCTGGGAGCTCTACGACAACCGCGGCCAGCGCACCTACCTCTCGACGCACCTGTCGATCCAGCCCGTGGAGTGGCTGCGGATCGGCGGCGGCATCGCGTTCCTCAGCTACTCGAAGAACAACCTGCTCATCCGCGGCGACATCGACTTCGCCTCTCCGAGCATCAACTCGCGGCTCGAGCACCAGCTCACGGCCGAGCTGATCACCATCCGCTACCCGCAGGTCGGCGTGCAGGTGCAGCCCACCGACTGGCTGAACTTCGGGCTCGTCTACCGAGGCGAGTACGCGCTCGACAACACGCTCGTGGCGGAGGTCGGCACGCTGGACCCGAACGGCCGGCCGAGCATCTCGGCGCGGGACGCGACGCGCATCGTCGTCGGCGAGGTCGTGATCCCCGGCTACCTCTCGCTCCTGTCCCAGTCGGTCAACGCCTACGTGCCGCACCAGATCAGCTTCGGCGCGAGCGTCGACCCGATCCCGGGGCTGCACATCTCGCTCGAGGCGACCTACCTCTTCTGGTCGCTCTACCAGAGCCCCATCGGCTCGAGCGCGATCGACCTGCGCATCGAGGTGCCGCCCGAGCTGCGGGACACGATCATGGTCCCCGACTCGCTGACGCAGGGCATCCCCGCGGACGCCAACTTCTCGGACCGCATCGTGCCGCGCATCGGCGTGGAGTACACGGCGGTGACCAACACCGACCTCGTGTTCCAGGTGCGCGCCGGCTACTTCTACGAGAACAGCCCGGCCCCCAACCAGTCCGGCGCGTTCAACCTGATCGACACCGACCGACACGCCTGGAGCGTGGGCGCGGGGCTCGAATTGCTCCAGCTCCGGCCCGTCCTGCCCGGCTCGCTCGCGCTGGACGTGCACTTCCAGTACGCGTGGCTGCCGTCGCGCACCATGACCAAGGACTCGCCGATCGACCCCATCGGTGACTACACCGCCGGGGGCCACATGATCGCCGGCGGCGCGACGATCGAAGCGAGGTTCGAATGAAGCGCGCGCTCCTCTGTGTCGTCAGCCTCCTCGCGCTCGGGCTCATCGCGCCCGCGTGCAGCACCATCGGTGATCCGGGCGGCATGCCCGACGGATTGCCGCACGGCGGCACGGGCGCGTTCCGGCTGCTGGACAACGAGGAGACGGGCATCAGCGGCTCGCCGGGCGCCGCGATGTTCCTCTTCGAGCCCGCGTTCGAGAACGCGATGGTGCAAGGAGACTTCGTGTTCTTCACCGCGGCGCCGCCCCTCGACGAGCCGCCGATGCCCCCCGAGGACTTCCCGCGCAACGAGATCTACTGGGAGGCGTTCCAGCCGCGCCGCATCCAGCGCGGGGTCCGGCGCGAGGAGGGCTTCGCCGCCTTCGATCCCGCGGACGAGGTGCTGACCGCGAGCGAGCCGTGGGAGGGCGAGGAGATCTTCGACCCCTGGGTGGTCGAGGACGGCGGGACCTTCCGCATGTACTACGCGGGCGACGGCGGCATCGGCGTCGCGGAGGCGTCGGCGCTCGATGGAACTTTCACCCGCGTCGCGGGCCCGGTGCTCGGCCCCGGCGACGCCGCGAGCGGCTCCCCGCGCCGCCCGAGCGTGGTGCGCGGGCCCGAGGGCGACTGGCTCATGTACTACGACGCGGGCGGCGAGATCCGCCTGGCCCGCTCCAGCGACGGAGTGGCGTTCAGCCCGGTCGGCGCGATCAGCCTCGAGGGTGAGGATCTGGGCGAGTCGCCCGAGGTCGAGGCGCGAAACCCCGGCGCCATCACCGTGACGACGTCCGCGGGGCGCAGCATCGTGCGCGTCTACTTCGAGTCGATCCGCGAGGACGGGACCCACCGCATCTACGTGGCGGGCAGCTTCGACGGCGTCGAATTCGAGCGTCACGAGCTGCAGCTGTTCGAGTCGGTGGACCTGCGATTCCCGGCCCCGCTCACGGTCGACACGCGGGTCACCCTGCTCTACGCCAGCCTCCCCGCGTTCTCGCGCGGTCGCATCTCCCGCAACCTCCAGGTCCGCGCCCTCGTGGTCGGCGCCGCCCCCGCGGGCGAGAGCTTCCTCCCCGAGTCCGAGGCGCCCGCGGAGTAGCGCGGCCGTTCAGCCCGGGAAGTCCCGCACGGTGAGCAGGTGCCAGGCCGCCGCCATCGGGCGGTCGGGGAGCTTCGCGAAGTACGCCATCGCGTTCGGGAGCGTGCCGAAGCAGCGCTCGATGCGTTGCCACTTCGGATCTTTCGCGATGTTGTCGCGGAGCGGCGCGTCGGCGTCGCGGGTCTCTCGGTAGGCGCGCACGTAGGCCAGCAGGCGCCCGTGGTAGTCGGGCTCCTCCACCACCGCGCCGATGCTCGCGCGGCGCGGGTGCGTTCCGTCGAGCATCTGGATCACCTGCGCCTCCAGCGCCTCGAGCCCTCCCTCGTGGCTCTCGAGCAGCTGCAGATCGTAGGCGGGGTTGGCGTGCACGACCTGCATCAGGTGACCGATGATCGCGTCCTGCGTGCTGAGAAACCCGGTCGGGTCGACCATGGAGGCGGGATCATCGAGCACGCGCAGGACCTGATGAAAGCCGAAGGAGATGCCCCTCTCCTCGTAGTACTCGGCCGCCGCGGGGGTGATCCAGAAGCGGAGCATGTCGATCGAGCCGACCACGAGCTGCAGCCGCGACGGCGTCTTCTCCAGGTAGCCCAGCGCCTCCAGCCGCCGCAGCCGGGCGTCGAGCGCGGGGCCGTCGGCGTAGGCCCGCAGCGCCCTCGCGAGCCCACGCGCCTTTCCCGCCAGCTGGGCCGGGCTGCCCGCCGCCTGCTTCAGCAGCGAGAGAGGAGACGCGGTGAGTCGAGAGGTCTGCATGTCGCTCCCGGCAGACTTTCAGGATTCTCTGTCGAGATCCACGCCCGAGCTGGGCACCGCAAGCCTCCTTGCAAACGCGGAGATCAGTCGAGAGGGGAGCTTTCCCCTGAGGTGGTTCTTCGTGGGATACCGCACGCGATGGAGGGAGATGTGGGAGAGGGTCCCGTAGGCTCGTCGCGAAAGGACGCGCCATGAAACACCTCACCGTCGCCCTGCTCTCCCTCACCTTCTCGGCTTGCGCAGGCGAGGCGCTCCCCCCGACGCCCGACGGCGAGCCCGGGCTCGCGCAGGACGAGGCGCTCCACGAGGGCACCGGGCTCGTCTGGCGTCGCTGCCCGGTGGGCATGGACTGGGACGGCGCGGACTGCATGGGCGTCGCGTCCGAGCTGAGCTTCGTGGACGGCGCGAGCGCGTGCGCGGAGCTCCACCCGGACTACCGCATGCCGACGCTGCGCGAGCTGGGCGACCTCATCGGCGCGTGCACGGAGGGCGAGGCCGAGGCCCGCTGCGTTCCGTGCGCCGACAGCGTCGACTGCGCGGCGACCCTGGGCGCCGAGGACGTCACCGACTGGACGTGGACGGCCAGCGAGGCGGGGACGAGGCGGCGTTCGTCGTCGACCTGACCCACGGCAGCATCGCCTTCGAGGAGAAGGCCCGCCCCGACGTGCACGCGCTCTGCGTCCGCGCGCGCTGACCGCTCACGCGCCGTCTTCGGCCTGCGCCGCCTCGATCTGCGCGGCGTGCTCGGCGAAATCCTCCTCGGGCGAGTAGACGAGCTGCTTGCGGGCGTGCACCGCGAAGTACACGAGCCCGAGCGCGTACCAGATGGCGGCGCCGATCACGACGAGCCGGTAGACCGGGTCGACGATGAACAGCGTCACCAGCGTGATCGTCGCGATCACCAGCGCGACGACCGCGCCCGGCACCCCGAGCGGGCTGCGATAGGGCCGCGGCAGCTTGGGGAAGCGAAACCGCAGCACGATGAACGAGAGCATCTGCAGCACGTAGGAGATCACCGCGCCGAAGACGGCCATGTTGAGCAGCACCGCGCCGACCGGGTGGTCGGTGCCGACGAAGTGCAGGACCAGCGCGACCGCGAACCCGAGGGTGGCGCCCGCGATCAGCGCGACGTGCGGGGTCTTGCGGACGGGGTGGGTCTTGCTGAGCCAGCGGGGGAAGTAGCCCGCGCGCGAGAGCGAGTAGATCTGCCGGCCGTAGGCGAAGACGATCGTGTGGAAGCTCGCGACGAGCCCCGCCACCGCGAAGAGCGCCAGCCACGAGGCCACGCCCTCGCCGAGCGTGGTCTGGAGGCCGACCAGGAGCGGCTCCTCGCTCGCGGCGATGGCGTTGGCCCCGGGCGCGATCGCGGTGTTCATCACCAGGGTCAGGAACGCCGCGATCACGAGCGTGAGCAGCCCGAGCAGGATGCCCTTCGGCATGTCCCTCACCGGGTCGTGCGCCTCCTCGGCCGCGAGCGGGAGCTCCTCGATCGCGAGGTAGAACCAGATCGCGAAGGGGAGCGCGCCGAGCACGCCGCCCCAGCCCTGCGGGAACCACGCGTCGCCGCCCTCGGCGGCCGGGATGTCGAGCGCGCGCGACAGGTCGAAGTGCGGGATGGCCGTGACGTAGAAGAGCACGAGGATGCCGAGCGCCACGAAGGTGATCACCACCGTGAAGCGGAAGCTCGCCTCGACGCCGAAGACGTTGAGCCCGACGAAGACCCCGTACGCCAGGAGCCACCACAGCGGGTCGAGGTGGTCCGGCGTGCCGAAGATGGCGCCGAGGTAGCTGCCGATGGCCACGACGATGACGGCCGGCGTCAGGATGTACTCCATGTTCTCGGCGAGCCCGGTGACGAACGCGCCCCAGGGGCCCATCGCGGTGCGCGCGAAGGAGTAGGCGCCGCCGGTGTGGGGCAGCGCGGGGGACATCTCCGCGATCGAGAAGCAGAGCCCCGCGTACATCACGGTGATGATCCCGGTGGCCACGAGCATCCCGCCGAAGCCGCCGGAGGCGAGGCCGAAGTTCCACCCGAAGAAGTCGCCGCTGATCACCGCGCCGACGCCGAGCGCCCAGAGCGACCAGACGCGCGCGTAGCGCTTCAATCCGCGCTCGGCGAAGTACGCCGCGTCGACCTTCTCGTAGCTGACCCCTCGCTCATCGTGCTCCACGGCGCCGAGCATACTGGTACCGTCCGCGCATGACCCGCGTGTGCATCGCGTCCCTCGTGTGGCTGTCGGCGAGCCTCGCCTCCGCCGACGCGCTGCCGCCCCCAGAGCACATCGAGTGCCGGGAGGGCGAGTCGATCCAGCACGATCACTCGGGGACGCACTGCGAGCTGCCCTTCTGTCAGACCGACGCCGACTGCCCCGATGACGCCCGCTGTCCGGAGCTCCGCTGCGTGGCCTACGTGCCCAACACGTCCGAGTACTGCACGGGCGGCGGGCGCAAGGAGCCGCCCGATCCGTGCGCGCCCGTGCCCGAAGATCGCGGCCCGTGCCGCCCGGAAGCGCCCCGCTGCGACGGCGACGCGCGCTGCCAGCACAGTCAATGCGTCTGGACGAGTCCGCCTCCGCGCCAGGCCCAGGCGGCCACCGAAGCGGAGCGGCGGCCGAGCGCGCCGGGTGACGCGCCGCCGCAGACGACGGGCGGGAGCGGCTGCTGCGGCGCGAGCGGCGCCCGCGCGCGGGGGGTCGGGCTGCCGCTCTCGCTGATCCTCTTCGGCGGGGCGCTGCTCTTCAGGCGAGAGCGCTGACGCCCTTTCATCGGCCTCGACGGCGACGCGGCCTCTCGTCTAGCCTGAGGCATGCATCGCCTCGCTTTCGGTTGCTCACTCCTCGCCGCTCTGTCCCTCTCCGCGTGCGACTCCGGCGGCGGTCGGATCCCCACCCGTGACACCGGGGTGAACCCGGACGGGGCGCGGGTGATCCCGGACAGCGGGCCACCTCCGGGCGACTGCTTCGACGGGCGGATCAACGGCGACGAGACCGATCGCGACTGCGGCGGCTCGTGCCCGGGCTGCATGGACGGCGACGACTGCGCCGAGGACACGGACTGCCTCTCGGGCGCGTGCACGGGCGGCGTGTGCGGTGAGCCCACGTGCGACGACGGCTCGCGCAACCAGGGCGAGACCGACATCGACTGCGGCGGCACCGTCTGCGCGGCCTGCTCGGAGGGGC
This sequence comes from Sandaracinaceae bacterium, assembly GCA_040218145.1. Taxonomy (GTDB): domain Bacteria; phylum Myxococcota_A; class Polyangia; order Polyangiales; family Sandaracinaceae; genus JAVJQK01. The sequence goes on from JAVJQK010000074.1 coordinate 15,979, forward strand.
GCGGCTGCCAGCGGAACGACGACTGCGAGAGCGACGTCTGCCGCGGAGGGACGTGCGCGGAGGCGTCGTGTGAGGACGGCCGCGCCAACGGCAACGAGACGGACGTCGACTGCGGCGGCGGCTGCCCCGGCTGCATCGCGGGCGCCGACTGCACGCGCGGCCCGGACTGCCAGAGCATGGTGTGCATCGACGCGGTCTGCGCGGACCCGACGTGCGAGGACGGATTCCTCAACGGCGACGAGACCGACCGCGACTGCGGCGGGCCCGTCTGCCGCGGCTGCCGCGACCGTCAGATGTGCGGCATCGCCGCGGACTGCGGGAGCGACGTCTGCGACGCGGGCCGCTGCGTGGGAGACGGAGACTTCATCGACGACTTCGAGGGCGGCGTCTTCGATCCCGCCTGGCGCAACACGAGCGCGTCGCCGTGGACGATCGAGACGAGCACCCCGCTCACCGGCACGGCGAGCGCGCGCAGCGGGCGCATCACCCACTCCCAGTCGACCGACCTCGAGGTCGACGTGACCTGCGGCGCGGGCGCGATGGTCTCGTTCACGTACCGCGTGAGCAGCGAGAGCTGCTGCGACGACCTCTTCTTCTACATCGACGCGGCGGAGCGAGGATCGTGGGCCGGCACCATGGGGCCCACGACCGTCAGCTTCCCGCTCACCGCGGGCGCCCACACCCTGCGCTGGCGCTACGCGAAGGACGGCAGCGTCAACACGGGCCTGGACGCGGCGTTCATCGACGACGTCACGGTGACCGGCTGCGCGCCCTCCTGATCAAGCGCGCGCAGGGCCCGTCCGATAGGGCGCGTGCGTGTAGTACTTCGGGCGCGCGTCCAGCCGCACGTGGATCCAGGGCACGCCGAGCCCCGACGTGCTCAGCCAGGTCGGCGCGTCCCCGAGCCGCTCCATCATCGCCAGCGCGACGGCGGGCCAGAGCGCGTCCCGCTGCGCCGCGGGCGCCTCGCGCAGGAAGCGCGCGAGGTGCGCGTAGCTCGGATCGGACGATCGGGGGGCTGGCACGACGAGGAGCGCGTCGCCTCCGAGGTTCTCGAAGGAGGTGATCGGCGCCGCGCCGAAGCGCGCCTCGAACGCCGACGGATCGGCGCGCAGCGAGGCGACCGCGGCGCTCTCCTTCAAGACGTGCTCGTACGGAGCGTCGAGCCCCTCGAGCGTCCAGGCCGGCGTCTCCCAGAAGAGCCCGTCGAAGGGCGCCTCGGCGATGACGCCCGTGAAGGACGCGCGGAACGACGCGTCCTCGCGCCAGCCCCGCAGCACCTCCCCGAAGGAGAGGCCGCAGCGCTGACGCAGGGTGCGCTCGTCGAGCCGCTCGGACTCCCAGGCGATCACTGCGCCAGGACGTTGAAGAAGCGCAGGACGCCGCGGTCCTGGCTCGCCCGGTCGCTCACGTGCAGCGTCCAGGTCCCGATCGCGTCGGCCACCTCGAGCACGCGGTCGTCGACGAAGTCGTCGGCGGAGCGACCCTCGCGGTTCGTCAGCACGTGGCGCGTGCCGTCGGGCGCGTCCAGCCACACGACGAGATCTCCGCGCCAGGTGTGGTCGATCTGGACCTGCACGCGCGCGCGCGTCGAGCCCGCCGGGGCGAGCACGTCGATGGTGCGCGTGATCCCGTCCACGTCGGCGTCGGGGATGGCCACGTCCACCGTGCACGCGCCGTCGTGGGCCCAGGGGGCCATGCCGATGCGCGCGCAGTCGTTGGTGAAGGTCTGCCCGGTGCACGTGCAGACCGGCGCGTAGTCGGCCGGGCAGAGGCGCGCGGCCGGCCCGGGCTCGCACACGCCAGGCTGGCTCGAGACGCAGCTCGGCCCCTCGGTGCGGCCGCGGTCACAGCTGAGCCCCGCGTCGCAGGTCTCGCCCGCGCCGCAGCTCGAGCCGGGGCCGCCGACCGGCGGGCAGAAGCGCTCGGTGCAGGCCCAGCGACCGCCCGAACAGGTGCACGTGTTGCAGCCGTCGTCGGTCACGTCGCCTTCGGTGCACTCGATCGGCGTGGTGTCGCAGCGCCAGCCGCAGGTGGCGGCCTCACAGGTCGGGCCGCCGATGCAGAGCGGGTGGATCCAGCTGTTGCCGGGCAGGTTGCAGTCGTCGACCACGTCGCAGCTCCCTTGCGCCATGCACGCGCCGCCCGTGCCGCAGAACAGGCCCTCGCCGCAGTCCGCGTCGGCCCCGCAGGCGTCTCCCTCGCCGCCGGGCGCGCTCGGCACGCAGCTCAGGAAGCAGGGGTGGCGGATGCAGCGCACGACCTCGGTCGGGCACTGGTAGCCGTCGCCGCAGTCGGCGTCCTCGAGGCAGCCGAGGCCGAAGACCTCCACCCAGTCGGCCGCGAAGCCCCAGCCGGTCACCGAGCCATCGGTCACGAGCCGCACGCCGAGATCGCCCGTCGGGTACTCGCCCGTGCTCAGCTCCCCGAGGTCGCCGGTGAAGCGATCGAGCACCTCGCCCGTGGTGAGGTTCAGGACCTCGACGAAGTCGTAGCCGCGCTCGACGTCGAGCCGCGCGAAGTGCAGGCGCGCGCGCGTGGCGCCACCCGAGAGCGGGCGGAGGTCCCAGGTCTGCGCGAGGTCGTTCGCGTAGGGGTGCGCGCTCTCGGTCGAGGGGAGCACGAGGCGGCTCCACACCCCGCGGCCGGGCTCGGGCGTCGGGGCGGCGTCCACGAAGTCGAACTCGAGGCGCCACGTGGCGATGCGGCCCGTGTCGCGGCGGGCGTGGTCGCTGACGACGAGCGTCCAGGCGCCGACCGCGCTCTCACCGTCGAAGGTCTCGGTCACGTCGGTGGTGAGCGACAGATCGTCCTCGCTGCCGCCGGTCTGATCGTGGAGCACGCGCTCGGTGCCGCTGGGCGAGCGCAGCACCACGCGGAGATCTCCCCGCCACGTGTGGCGGATCGTGGCGCTGACGTGGAGCCGCGCGACGTTCGAGGCGGGGCGGTCGACGACGATCGTGCGCGCGACGCCGGCCGGATCCGCGTCGGGGATCGGCGTGCTCTCGTTGTCGTAGAAGCGCGTCTCGGCGCGGCAGGCGCCGCGCGCGGGGCACGGGCCACGCTCGGGGATGCACAGGATGCGGTCGCAGTACTCCCAGCCGTCGCACTGCGCGTCCTCGGTGCAAGGCGCGCCCTCGAGGGCCTCCTGCTTGGCGTCGACGTCGTCCGCGGTCGGCGCCGGCGTCTGCGCGGCGCAGCCGGTCAACAACGCCAGGCTCAGGATCCAGCTTCGCTCGATCATCTCGTCGGTCTCCCCCGTTTCGGGTCGTAGAACGGCCGCGTACCTCCTACATGGGCCGACACTCCGCAACACCGGTTGAGAGAAAGCTCTCAGCGACGCACTCCCGACCCGATCCTGGTAACGTGCGGCCCCGGGAGGTGGAGATGCGCTTTTCACGAGCTTGGACGACCCTTCTCGCGTTGGCCTTCGGGGGCGCCGTCGGCTGCACCAGCGGCTACGACAGCGGCGCGCCCGACGACAAGCAGGCCTCGGACCTCGAGCCCGCGGAGGCGCAGACGGCCTGCGAGAGCTACGTCGCCTACATCGACGCCAAGATCGGCGCCGCGGAGCGAGCGGAGCGCGCGTGCGTGATCCGCGCCCTGGGAAGGACGACCAGCCCGGAGGACTGCGAAGCGAACGTGACCTCGTGCCTGGCGGACCCGCCGCTCGACGGCTTCTACATCAACTGCAACGACCCCTTCGTGAGCCCCTTCTGCCAGGCCACCGTGCGCCAGGTGGAGGCGTGCGTGACCGCGGACACCGAGCTCTACCTCGACTTCATCCGCGCCCCGACGTGCGCCGCGGCCGGCAACCTCCCGGAGCTCGAGCGCCTCGCCGAGGTCCCGCCGGCCCCGATGGAGTGCGAGATCTTGCGCTCGGTCTGCCCGAGCCTCGGCGACGGCTTCTACTTTTTCGGCGCTCGGTGACGACGGGCCCCTTCCCTTGCGGGTAGCGGGTCCGAGACCTACGCTCGCCGGCCCAGGGAGACGCTCACCGATGGCCGATACCGTGTTCTGCGTGAAGACTCAGAAAGAGGGAGAGAAGCTCCCCCGCCCCCCGTTCCCGAACGAGCTGGGGCAGCGCATCCACGACAGCATCTCTCAAGATGGCTGGCGGCTCTGGATCGCGCACTCGACGATGCTGATCAACGAATTCCGCATCGACGTCAGCTCGAAGCAGGGCACCGAGTTCCTCCTCAAGCAGTGTGAGGAGTTCTTCTTCGGCGAGGGCTCCGAGCTGCCGCCCGACTTCAAGCCGGCCGACGCCAGCGAGGATGGCGAAGGGTCGTGAGCGAAGCGCGCGAGGGCGCCCCATCCAGCCCCCTCTCCCAGCACCAGGCGCTCCGCGACCGCTTCGAGAAGGAGCGCGCGGAGCAGGATCAGACCGACCAGCGCTTCAGCGTCGTGCAGCTGACGCTCTTCGGCCTCGCCTCCGTGCTCGCGGGCTCCGGGCTCTTTCGCGGCGACTGGCTCCTCGCGGCGGGAGGCGGCGGCGCCTTCCTCGTCTTCCTGATCGTGCGCGCGTTCCAGAGCCGCACCATCGCCAACCGGGACCGCGCGACGACCCGCCGCGACCTCCACATGCGGCACGTGCAGCGCATGACGGGCCAGTGGGACGCGCTGCCCGAGCCGTACGCGACGATCCCGCCCGGGCACCCCTACGCCTCCGACCTCGACATCGTGGGCAAGGCGTCGCTGCTCCAGCGCATCGACACCACCCACACCGCGGCGGGCGCCAAGACGCTCACCGGCTGGCTGGCGTCCCCCGCCACGCGCGAGGACATCGCGGCGCGGCAGGCCTCGGTGCTGGAGCTGGCGCCGCTCGTCGACTTCCGCGCGGACCTCGAGGGCGCGGTGCTCGACACCGGGCGCGAGCGGCTCGACGCGGGGCCCTTCGTCGAGATGATGGACAAGAAGGGCATCTACGAGACCAAGCCGTGGCTGAAGCTCGTCGCCCCCACCCTCCCGCTCGTCACCGTCGGCCTGCTCATCGCGGGCAACTACGTGCCCGGCTTCCCCGGCTGGGCCTTCTTGATCCCGCTCGCCATCCAGATCGGCATCGTCCGCTCCACCGAGGCGCGCGCCCGCGAGATCTACGAGGCGATGGGCTCGAAGAAGGGCTTCGTCGACGCCTACGCGAACCTCTTCGAGGCCGTCGAGGGGCACGCCTTCACGTCGAGCCTGCTGCGGAGCGCGAAGGAGCGGCTCCAGATCGAGGGCGCGCCTCCGTCGAAGCAGATGCGCCGGCTCGACCGCTGGGTGAGCTGGTACGAGCTGCGCGAGCAGGGCATCGTCTGGATCGTCGTCAACCCGCTGCTGCTCTGGGACCTGAACTGCCTGATCGGCATCGAGCGCTGGATCCGGGTGGTCGGGCGCAAGTGTGGCGAGTGGTTCGAGGTCATCGGGCAGATCGAGGCGCTGGCCAGCCTCTCGGTGCTCAAGCACCAGGATCTCTCGGCCACGATGCCCGAGGTCACCGAGGTCGACGGCGGGCTCGTGGCGGAGCAGATCGCCCACCCGCTGCTCCCGGCCCACGAGCGCGTGACGAACGACGTGTCGATCGACGGCCCGGGCCACTGCCTGATCGTCACCGGCTCGAACATGGCGGGCAAGAGCACCCTCTTGCGCGCGGTGGGCGTGAACATCGCGCTCGCGCTCGCGGGCGGCCCGGTCATCGCGCGCTCCATGAAGGTGCCGCGCGTCCGGTTGCGGGCGAGCATGCGCATCGCCGACTCGCTCCAGACGGGCGCGAGCTACTTCCAGGCGGAGCTGGCCCGGCTGCGCCTCGTGGTGAGCCAGGCCGAGCGTCGGCCGCCGGTGTTCTTCCTGCTCGACGAGCTGCTGCGGGGCACCAACGCCAAGGCGCGCCACCTCGGGGCCCGCGCGGTCGTCCGTCACCTCCTCGATCGCGACGCGATGGGCTTCGTCGCCACCCACGACGTGGCCCTGAGCGAGCTCGAGCAGGAGCGCCCCGGCGACGTGGCGAACGTGCACTTCACGGACGTGATCGACGACGGCGTGATGACCTTCGACTACCGGCTGCGGCCGGGCGTGGTGAAGACGAGCAACGCGCTGCGGCTGCTCGCCCAGGTGGGCATCGAGGTCGACGACGAGGAGCTGGTCCTGACGCCGGCGCTGGACCTCGCGGCGCAGGACCGGGAGAGCGTGCCCGGCTGAGCCGCCGTCGCGCGCTCGTTCGAACGCAGTCGTTTCGACGCAGTCGTTTCAACTCTGGCGCCTCCTACCGTTATGCTGGAGGAAGGTCCTTGTCCGACGCCGCTGAACAGCCCTTCCTGCTCTCCCGGCCGCGCGCTCGCCCCTCTCGCGAGCACGTGGACGGCCTCGCGCGCCTGCACCTGAGCCGCGACGCGGAGGACCGGCGCGCGCTCTGGCGACAGAGCATGGCGAACCTCGCGGCGGAGGCGGCGGAGCAGAAGCCCGTGCCGCTCGAGGGGCTCGACCCGGACGAGGTGCTCGCGAGCGTGCGCGCGGCCATCGCGAACGGGCTGCTCGACGACCTCGACTTCCTCACGCCCGCGCACTCCGCCGCCGCCCTGTACGAGGTGGCGTCGGTGCTCCCGATGGGCGAAGAGCGGCGCGAGCTGGGTCGGCGGGTCGCGCGCATGCTGCACACGGGCGACGCGGCCACCTTCGTCACCCTCGCGACGCGGCTCGCGATGGGCTCGCGGCGCGCGCTGAGCGGCTCCGCGGTCCGGGCGCGGGTCGCCCTGGCGCTCGACCTCCCCATCGGCTCGGGGACGCGCGCCGACGCGCTCGCGCTCGCGCTGATCTCGCGCCGGGAGCTGGCCGACGAGTGGCTCAGCGTGCCGTCGACGGGCTCTCTTCCCCAGCGTCGCCTCGCAGCGCGGCTGCTCGAGCGCGCGGCGCGCGAGGCCGCCAGGCGCTGCTCCCAGGGCGACGACAGCGTGCTCGGGGTGTTCGCGAACGGCGGCGTGCGGCGGGCGTGGCAGCGCCTGCTCGAGGATCGCGAGCCGCTCGTGTGGCGGCACGTGGCCACCGCGCGCGGGCTGCTCAGCGAGGACGAGATCGGCTTCGCGGACGAGATCAACGCGGGCTTCGATCCCGACCTGTCGCCCACCGAGTGGCGCCGCGCGGCGGCCTCGCTCGCGGCCAGCATCGCGGTCAACCCCGGCCAGGCCCTCACGCGCGCGATGAAGCTGCTCGAGGGCCCCATCTTCGAGCAGGACCGCGGGGTCGCGGCGGCGATGCTCCTCGGTCTGCCGCGCGCGGCCGAGGTGGAGCCCGAGGCGGCGGAGGAGCTGTGCACGGCCATCGTGCGCGCGGGCGGGCTCGACGCGACCGAGGGGCTGATCTCGCTCCGTCAGGAGCGCGTCGGCGGCGACTTCGGCGCGTGGGCGGGGCAGATGGCGCGCGCGCGGCTGCGCGAGGACGGGCTGCTCGACGCCAAGGACGACGGCCTCGCCGCGCTCGCCACCGCGCTCGACCAGGACCTCCGGCCCCCCGAGGAGCGCGAGTGGGCGCCGACCCTCCGCACCCACCTCGAAGAGGCGCTGATGGCGTTCGCGGACGAAGGCGCCCGCGCCGCCTTCACCAAGGCCCACGCCGTGCTCGACCGGGTCGACGCGACGCTGCGCAAGCTCGAGGCCTCGCCGCAGACGACCCCGGTGGGGCGCCGCGAGGCGTTCGTGGCCCTGCGAGAGCTCGACGAGGCGCTGCTCGCCACCAGCACGCTCGCGGATCTGCTGACGCTCGGCTCGCGCGGCGACGACGACGCCGCGACGGCGCCCCTCAACGGCTACTTCTCCCGCCTCACCGAGTGGCTCCTCGTTCAGGAGCGGCTCCCGGTCGAGGACGAGAGCTCGGTCGAGCACCCCTCTCTCCGGCGCCATCGACTCCGGACGCTGCTGCACGCCGTCGACGCGGACGGCAGCTGGAGCCAGGGCAAGAGCTCCGACCTCGCGCGCCGCCGCCTCCACGTGGTGCGCACGCTGCTGGCCCGGGTCCGCGACGACGCGCCGTCCACCCTCGCGCGCGTGCTCCGGGCCGCCGCGGCGCGCGCCTGCGACGCGCTCCTGCGCGAGGAGATCGGCGAGCTGAGCGACGTCTTCCTCGCGGTGGTGCGCCACGTCGGCGACGTCGACGGCTTCGTGACGATGGCCGAGGCGTCGATGGTGCCGGAGATGGAGGCCATCTTCCGCGCCTACGCCAACCTGGTGCGCGTCACCGCCGACGACGTGCGCTCCACCAAGAGCCGCTCGCGCGCGAGCGTGGACGCGCTGCGCAAGCTGACCCGCGCGTTCCCCGCCGCCAGCTCGCCGCGGGTCGACGCGCTGCACGCGGCCCTGCTCGCCTTCGGCCGCGCGGTCGAGCGCATGAAGGCGGCGCGGTCGCTCGGAGAGCTCGCCGGGGAGGACGGCGGCGGCTCTCGCATCTCCGATCTCGAGAAGTCGGTGCGGCTGCTGATGCGGCTCGTCATCGGCGCCAAGCGTCGGCTCGGCGACGACCCGGGCGACGCGCACCCCGGCTCGGGCGCGGCCCTCAAGATCGTCGACATCGGCGTCGAGCGCGCCCTCCGCGGCGACGCCGTGGCGCTGCGCGAGTCGATGGGGCCGGCGGTCGACGCCCTGCACGAAGACCTGCCCTATCATCTCGCGGAGGTGGCGGCGGGCGCGCTGGTGCGGGCGCTGCGGCTCCCCCGTGAGGCCCCGGCGGGTGCCCCGCCTCGCGGCAGCTTCATCCCCGCGCCGCCCAAGGACTCTCCGCTCCCGCCCTGGCTCCCGCCGAGCCGCACGTTGGGGGGCTTCTTCGTGCTCCGCGCGCTCGGCTCCGGCGCGGTCGGCAGCGTCTTCGTCGCGCGCCGCGTCGAGGAGAAGAAGAACGACGACGCGGCCCGCTTCGCGCTCAAGGTCCCGGAATTCACCGGCGCCGCGGCGCGCACGTTGAGCGAGGACGAGTTCTTGCGCCTCTTCCGCGAGGAGGCGGGCGCGCTGCTCTCCATCCCCGAGCACCACAACCTCGCGCACCTCGTCACCTTCGACGGCGGCGCGCGGCCGAAGCCCATCCTCGTGATGGAGCTGGTCGAGGGCCCGACCCTCGAGCGCGTGGTGGAGACGGGCGCGCTGGACCTGCGGCAGACGTTCGCCATCCTCGACGGCATCGCGGCCGGGCTCGAGGCGATGCACGGCGTCGGCGTCGGGCACCTCGACGTCAAGCCCTCCAACGTCATCCTGCGTGACGCCGACCCCCTCGCGGGCGAGAACGGTACCCCGGTCCTCGTCGACTTCGGCCTCGCGGGCCGGCACCTGCGCCCGGGCTGCGCCACCAGCAACTACGGCGCGCCCGAGATCTGGGGGCTCCTGCCGAAGGGGCACCAGCCGAGCCCGATCGCGGCGGACATCTACGCGTTCGGCGCGCTCGCGTTCGAGATCCTCACCGGCCGCACCCTGGTCAACGGCGACAGCGACGTGGCCATCATCACCGCGCACCTCTCGCACGACGGCGACTTCCGCGGCCTCGACTGGCTGACGCGCGATCCGAACCTGGCGCAGCTGGCGGAGGTCCTGCGAGGTGCCCTGCGGCAGGATCCGCGCGCGCGCACGCCCATCAGGGAGCTGCGTCAGCAGCTGCGGGACGTGCAGCCGCTCGTCTCGGTGCGCCGCTGGCCGCTCAACGCGCACGCCGCGGCGTGAGCGGCAGGCGGTCCACTTCTTCGAGGGACACGTCCTCGAGGGACACGTCTTCGCCTCCCGGGTCGACCCGGACCTTCGCGTCCACCTGACGCAGCGAGCCTGCGAGCGCCTCGGCGCGGTCGGTCGCGATGATCGTCGTGCGCGGCCCGTCCCCGCGATCCCAGGTGACCCGCACCGTCTCACTCCGGCCGGCCACGCGGTAGCTCCGCACGCGACCGTCTCGAGACTGCTTGAAGACGCCACGGCCCACCATCGCCTCGGTCCAGCGATGCGGCGCGACCTCCACGGAGCGGATCGCGGCGAGCGGCACGCGCTCCACCCGCAGCCCCAGCTGGACGTGGAGCGAACGCTCGGTCACGACGATCCGATAGCTCGACAGAGCAAGATCGAGGGCCCCGCCGATCAGGCCGACCACCGCCATGAGCAGCACGGTCGAGGTGTCTACCCCGAGGATGGCCATCGCCACACAGAGCAGCGGGACCACACAGATCCGCGGAAGCAGATGCGGGGTCCGCTGCCGATCTCGAAACCGCACCGCCCCGTCCGGTCGAAGGATCTCTCGCTCGAGCTCGTCCGCTTCCATCGACGCCTCCATGTCCCGTGGAGGCCGCGGCGGCGTCGAAGTTCCGCGAAGGTGCTACTCGGCCGGCGGCGGCGTCGGGGCGGTCGGGCTCGGAGACGCGGGCCGATCTGGAGCCGGCCTCACCGGAGCTGGGGTCGGCGCCTCGGTCGAAGGGCCCTCCTCGGGTGCCTCGGGCGCGGGTGCCTCGGGCGCGGGTGCCTCGGACGCGGGTGCCTCGGACGTGGGCGCCTCTTCAGGCGCGTCCGGCTCGGGCTCCTGGCCGAGGACCGTGCGCGCGTCCTCGATGAAGCCGGACGCCACGCTGGTCGGGATCCGCACCCAGCTCCGGGTGGTCTCGGTGCGCACGTAGTAGGCGTCGCGACCGACCCGCTGCATCTCCACCTCGCCCAGCGGGCCGTCCTCGCCCCGGATCGCGAGCCGGAGCAGCGGCTCGGGGGCCTCGCTCACGTCGTCGAGGTCCGCGCCAGGGCGCTGATCCGGTCCGAGGTACTCCTGCACGCGCAGGCGCGGGTAGCGCTGCAGCCAGTTGCCGAAGAGCTCGTTGCGGCGGTCGGGCGCCGAGACGTCGACCCACTCGGCCCGCTGCGGATCGAGCCGGTTGCGCTGGAGCAGCGTGCGCTCCGCGCCCCAGCCGCTCACGGTCAGCCCCTCCACCTCGCTCCACTCGAAGGTGTGCAAGGCGCGCTGCATGAGCTGATGCTCCGCCGACTCGAGGGGCTGGACGCGGTCGCGGGCGACCAGGTAGGCCGGCCCGCTCTCGCCCCTCACGTAGCGGTCGCCGTTGCCGTACGCGCTGGCGCCGATCTGGAAGCTCGCGCTCCGCTCGCCGCAGCGAAGCCGGAGCGCCCCCTCGGGCTCGGCGAGGCCGACGTCCGCGAGCTGCTCCTCGCTCAGCGCGCCGAGGGAGCGGGTGGCGCGCAGGGGGGCGAGCTGCGCGAGGTAGGTCTCGAGCTCCTCGGAGCCGACGAAGACCTGCGTGGTCGCCTCACCCTCCTCGGGGGTGCGGGTGACGGTCACCCACGCGAGGAGCTCATCGCCGTCACGGTTCAGCTCGACGGTGACCTCACGCTCGCCGAGCTCGAGCTCGATGCGGCTCAGCTCGTCCGGATCACAGGCGAAGATCGTGACCTCGCCGGGCGCGGGCGCCGCCTCGTCGTCCGTCCAGACGAGGTACGCGAGGGTCAGCCCGCCGAGCGCGAGGAGCAGATGGGCCAGAACGCTCTTGGTGTTCATGACTACTCCTCTTCCTCTTCGTCCTTGGCCGCCGCCGCCGGCTCCGGAGGCGCTGGAGGCGCGGGCCGCTTCTGCGGCGCCGGCTCCCGACCACCGCGGCGCGAGCGGCGCGTCATCCAGATGCCGGCGAGCAGCAGCGGCAAGGGCGCGCCGAAGCTCGTCGCGTAGAACCACGCCTCGTCTTCGTCGCGCGTGTGCTGGATGGGCACGTCCTCCTCGGTCTGGGTGGGCCCGAAGACCTCGTCCTCGCCGACGAGCCAGTTGAGCGCGTCCATCAGGACGAAGGCGTTGCCCTGGTTGCCGATCCACGCGTCGGTGATGAAGTCGCCATCCGCGACCACGACCGCGCGGCCCTCTTCGCCCTCGGCGTTGGGCACCGTCACCGCGGCCATCAGCTGGAACCGCGGATCGCTCGGCTCGCCCTGGTCCTGCGCGTGGTTGCCGTCCTGGTCGAGCCAGAACCCCGCCGCGGTGCGGATCGGGAAGGTGACCTCGACGCCCGCGAGCTGCGCCTCGCTCTCCGCCCGCTCGAGCGCGCCCGCCCCGTCGAAGATGCTCGCGACGCGCGCGCGGAAGCGGTTGGCGAGGGTCACGGTCGGGTGCGCGGAGTAGTGGTTCGAGTAGATGACCTGCCGATCGGCCTCGGTGCGCGTCCGCCGCACGTAGCTCTGCGTGCTGTGCAGCACCCCCTCCCGGAGGGAGAGCCCGAGCCCGGCCAGCAGCGGCGCGAGCTGGTGGTCGGCGTCCGGGTCGACGAAGACGAGCAGCCGCCCACCCCCTTCGACATATTGCAAGAGGCTCTGCGCCTCCTCCGGGAGGAACGGCTCGCGGGGACCGATCACGGCCACGGCGCGCGCGTCCTCGGGGACCTGGTTGGCGAGCCCCTGCGCGAGGCCGAGATCGCGCTTCTGGATGTTGCTGCGCCGGAGCGCCGCGGAGAGCTCGCTGAGGCGCGTCGGCGCCGGATCCCCGCTGCTCACGTCGGTGCTGCGCTCGCGGTGCCCGGTGGTGACGTGCAGGTCGCGGGGGCGGGTCGTCAGCTGGGCGAAGCGCTCCTGGAAGCGTCCGTCGAGCGTGCGGAGCCGGCTGCGCGCCGCCTCGAGGTCTTCGCCGATCTCGAAGCTCTCGGCCTGCTGGCCCTCGCCCTCCCCTCGCAGCAGCAGCACGAAGCCGTTGCCGCGCACGCGGTGCTCCCGCACCAGCTCGGGCGCCAGCGCGTGGTCCTTCACCTCGACGCTGAGCGCCTCCGACGCCGCGTCCAGCTCCGCGAAGTACGGGCGCAGCTGCTCGAGCACCTCGCTCACCTCGGGGTAGAGCAGCACCACCCGCACCGGCTCGTCGAGCCGCTCGACCAGCCGGACGGACGTCTCGGAGGGCCGCGTGGTCTTGAAGTAGGACAGGTCCCAGCGCTGCTCGCGCTCGTTCGTGACGAAGGCGAGGCTGACCACGAACACGAGCGACAGCGCGAGGCTCAGCCCGGTGCCGGCCGCGGCGCTGACGCGTCGGAGCTCGATCGCCTCCTCGATGGGCATCAGCCGGTAGGCGCCCTCCATCGCGAAGAGCGCGCTCCCGCTGACCACGAGGAGCGCGACCCAGAGCGCGCCGAGGGCGCCGCCGGTCCGCTCGGCCGCCTCGGCCTCGAGGCCCATCCACGCGAGGCCCGCGTCGGTGCTCAAAGCGTAGAGCCCGAGCGCGGCGAGCACGCCGCCGGTCGCGATCGCGAGGCGGGTCTCGACCTGTCGCTGGTTGCCCTTCGAGCGCGCGAGCTGATGGCCGCGCCAGCCGGCCGCCGCCGCGAGGCATGCCAGGGCCAGCCCGCGCCACCACCAGAGCTGCTCGTCGGCGTCGCTGACGACGCGCTCCGCCACGAACAAGAGCGCGAGCCCCGCCGGCAGGAGGAGGCCGACCCAGAAGCTGCGCCGCACCTCGATGCGCGGCTGCTCGGGCTCCGCGCCCCAGCCGAGCACCTCCCAGCCTCCGTAGAGGAGGAGCATCAGCAGCAGATACGCCGCCGCGCCGAGCACGCCGAAGAGGCGCGAGACGAGCACGAAGCCGATCAGCGCGGGCGCGCCGACCAGCGCCTGGAGCTTTCGTCGACGATTCATCAGCGCCACCTCTGGCCGGCGAGCACCTTCGTCGCCGCGAGCAGCGAGAGGTAGATGACGCCGAGGTAGAAGACCACGTCGCTCAGCTGCAGCAGCCCGCGCTGGAACGGCGTGAAGTGCTTGGTGTGGAGCGCCACGTAGGAGAGCACCTCCGTCAGCGGCGGATCGGCGATCTGCCCGAGCGGCCAGCAGAGCTCGAGCAGCCCGACGAAGAGCCCGCTCAGGAGCACGGCCAGGAACGGGTTCTTGGTGAGCGCGGAGGCGAAGGTCCCGACCGCCAGCGTGCTCGCGCCGAGCAGGATCATGCCGAGGTAGCCCGCGCCGATGTGTCCCCAGCTGACCTTGCCGTTGACGAAGATCAACGCGGGCAGATAGAGCGACATCAGGGTCAGCACGGTCAGGAAGATCAGCGCCGAGAGGTACTTGCCGAGCACGACCTCGCCCTCGCGGATCGGCGAGGTGAAGAGCAAGACGTCGGTCCCCGTCCAGCGCTCCTCGGCGAGCAGCCGCATCGAGAAGACGACGCCGCCGAGCATGGTCACGATGCCCGCCCAGTAGAAGAAGATGCGCAGGACGTCGCTCGAGAGCTGCGGCTCCTCGCCGATGGCGAAGGCGTTGAAGAGCAGCCCGTTCAGGAGCAGCACGCCCGCGGCGATGAAGTAGCCGCTCGGGGTGCGCAGGTAGCTCCCGAGCTCGCGCCTGATGATGAGGCCGACGTTGCTCACGCGCGCACCTCCTTGCCTTCGAGCTTGTCTTTCTCGGGCGTCTCGTCGGGCCTCTCGCCCTGGCTCAGCCTCACGAACACGTCCTCCAGGGCGCTCGAGGTGCGCCGCAAGCCGCGCAGCCCGAGGCCCGCGTTGACGATCTGCGTCGCGAGCAGCTCCCGCGCCTCGCTGACGCTCTTGACCTTGACCCGGAGCACGTCGCTGGAGCCACGGGTCAGCTCCACGATCTCCACGCCCTCGAGCGCGAGCGCTCCGCGCAGCGCCTCCTCGTCGCCCCGCACCTCGAGCTCGACCCAGTGCGCGGTCAGCGCCTCGCGGTAGCCCGCCGGCCCCTCACCCATGCCGTGCACCAGCTCGTCCTCGGTGCCCTGCGCGACGATGCGGCCGTCGTGCAGCATGAGGATGCGGTCACAGGTCTGCTCGATCTCGGAGAGGATGTGGCTCGAGAGCAAGATCGTGTGCTCGCCGCGGAGCGAGCGGATCAGCGCGCGCATCTCGACGATCTGCACCGGGTCGAGGCCCTGGATCGGCTCGTCCAGGATGAGCAGCGCCGGCTCGTGCACGATGGCCTGCGCGATGCCGACCCGCTGCTGGTAGCCGTGGCTGAGCGTGCCGATGGTCTGGTCGCGCACCGCCTCGAGCCCGGTCTGGGCCATGACCTTGGGCAGCCGGAGCTGCAGCTGCTCGGCGCTCATGCGGCGCAGCTTGCCCGCGAAGCGCAGGAACTCCTCGACGCGCATCTCCGGGTAGAGCGGCGGCTCGTCGGGCAGGTAGCCGATGAGCTTGCGGATCTCGTGCGGCTGCTCCTCGACGTCGAACCCGCGGATGGTCACGCGGCCCGAGGTGGGCAGGAGGAGGCAGCTCAAGAGCCGGAGCGTGGTGCTCTTCCCGGCGCCGTTGAGGCCGAGGAAGCCGACGCACTCGCCCTCTTCGATGCGGAAGTCGAGGTCACGGACGGCGGCGTTCCGGCCATAGAACTTGGAGACGCGGTCGACGACGATCATGGGCTCCCCAACAAGACGAATCGTGCCGAAGATGGCGGTTAATCACTCGCGGCGGACGGGTCAACCGTCCGCCGCGAGTGCTCGGTACCACGTTCTCCGGCTCGAGGGGAGCGCGTCGCCTCAGCGGCAGTCGGGCGCGACCCGGCTGTCGGAGCCGGTGTAGACGTAGGCGTCGCTCACGTAGCCGCTGCCGATGAAGTCCCAGATCCGCGTCGTGCCGTAGGTGCCGCGGATCCGCTGCCCGATCTTCTGGCATCGGATGCGCACGCGGGCGCCGTCTCGCACCGAGCCCACGGCGCGGTAACCGGTGCCGGGGCCCGCACGCACGGTCAGGGGCGCGCCGGCGGTGTTGACGCGACCGGGATGGCCGGTGGTGCCGCCGCCGCCCCCGCCGCCGCAGCGGTTCTGGCTGCGGTAGTTGCGGGTGCCGAAGAAGTGCGCGGTGCGGCCGTCGAAGACCGGGCTGATCGCGATGCCGTTGCGGCGCAGCTCGTAGTGGAGGTGCGGGCCCGACGAGCCTCCGGTGTCGCCCACCGTGCCGATGCGCTGACCCTGGCTGACCCGGGCGCCCACGCTCACCGCCTGCGAGCGAAGGTGCGCGTAGCGGGTGCGGTAGCCGTTGCCGTGGTCGATCTCGATCCAGCGGCCGTAGCTGCGGTTGCCGAGGTTCTCGCTCCGCGTCACCCGGCCGGCCGCCGCCGCGACGACGGGGTCGCCGATGTCGTTGCTGCGGTTGAAGTCGATGGAGCGGAGGGGGCTGTGGTTGGTGCGCGTCTGCCCCGCCCAGGTCTGCCCACAGGGGAAAGGCAGCTGGAAACGCGGCGCGCCGCCGAGCTCGAAAGACGCGGTCTCGGTGTCCTCCTCGCCTTCGGGCGCGTCGGCGGACGGCTCGTCGGCCGGCGGACCTTCGTCCCACCAGTCCTCGTCGGCGAGGCTGGTGGCCGGATCCGGGTCGTGCTCACCCACGGGCACGGCGCAGCCGGCGTAGGCGAGGGTCAGAGCGAGGGACGCGGTGAGGGTGTGGGTGCGAAGCATGTCCCTGCCCTCTGCAAGACCCGTGGCAACAGCGCGAATCGCGCCCGCGGGCCCGTCCGCCCCCGATTTGTGCGGACTCGAGCCCGCATCGGGTCTCGGCCCGGATCGGGGCGCGCGGGGCCGCGACCGGGTTCTGGACGGATGCGATCTGGAGTCCGCAGTCGGGGCCGAAGACCCGGCGCACGCGCGGCGCCGCTTCCCGCACGAGACGCTCCGTGGGAGGATGGGCCGGCCTCGATGAACCGCCGGCTCGCGCTCCACGGTCTGATGGCCCTCGCTGCGCTGCTCGCCCGGCCGACGGAGGCGCGCGCCTATCTGATCGACCTGAACGACGCGCGGGTGGTCGAGCACGGCACGATGGAGCTGGAGCTGCAGCCGGTCGGCTACTGGCAGACCGTCGTGGGCGAGGAGGAGCACTACCTGGTCGCCCCCTCGGCCCAGATCTACTGGGGCTTCGGCGAGGGCTGGGACCTCCTCTTGTTGACGCGGGGCTGGGCGCTGCTCGACGACGTGCCCGACCAGAGTCGCTACGCGCTCCAGGAGCAGATGATCGCGACCCGCACCCTGCTGGTCGACGGCGGCTACTCGAGCGAAGGCGAGCGCGACGGGATCAGCCTCGCGCTGCAGACCGGCCTGCTGCTGCCCGGCGTCGAGGCGGAGACGGGCTTCGGCGCGAGCCTCGCGCTCCTGTTCGCGCAGCGCTGGGACGCGGGCACGCTGCACCTCAACGTCTGGACCAACTTCACCCAGGAGCGGACCTTCGAGCTGTTCGTGGCCGCGGTCATGGAGGGCCCGGACGCGTGGCCGGTCGTGCCGACGATCGAGGTCTGGTTCGATCTCGACGACGGCGTGCCCATGCTCAGCGGGCTGGTCGGCGCGCTCATCCCCATCGGCGACGAGTTCGCGCTGCAAGGCGGCGTGCGCATGGGCGGATGGGAGGGCTGGCTCGACCTCGAGGTGCGCGTCTCGACGTGGATCTACTGGGACGTCTTCGACGCGTCCTGAGTCAACGCACGGCCCCGCGGACCCCGCTCGCTATGCTCCCTCCTCAACCACGATCCCGCTCCATCGACGACGAGGAACCCCATGGCGAACATCCCGACCCCCGTGAACGAGCCCGTCTACGGCTACGCCCCCGGATCGCCCGAGCGCGCCGAGCTGAAGAAGGCGCTCGAGGCGGTGGCCTCCGAGCAGATCGAGATCCCGATCGTGGCCGGCGCCGAGGAGATCCGGAGCGGCGAGACCGTCGACGTGGTGATGCCGCACGACCACCAGCACGTGCTGGCCAAGGCGCACGTGGCCAAGCGCGAGCACGTGCAGAAGGCCATCGACGCCTCGCAGAAGGTGGCCAAGAGCTGGGCCGAGACGCCCTTCGCGGATCGCGCGGCCATCTTCCTTCGCGCCGCGGACATGCTGACGGGGACCTGGCGCCAGAAGGTCAACGCCGTGTGCATGCTCGGGCAGAGCAAGACCGCGCACCAGTCCGAGATCGACGCGGTCTGCGAGCTCGCCGACTTCTGGCGTTTCAACGTCGCCTTCGCGGAGAAGATCTACGCCGACCAGCCCATCAGCGTGCGCGGCCAGTGGAACCGGATGGACCACCGCCCGCTCGAGGGCTTCGTGCTCGCGGTCAGCCCGTTCAACTTCCTCTCCATCTGCGCCAACCTCCCGACGGCGGCCATCCTCATGGGCAACGTCGCGCTCTGGAAGCCGGCGAGCACCTCGCTCCGCGGCTGCTGGACGATGGTGGAGCTGCTCCGGGAGGCCGGCCTGCCCGACGGCGTGCTCGGCTTCATCCCGGGGCCGGGCCCCGAGCAGGGTGAGGCCGCGCTCGACAGCCCCCACCTCGCGGGCATCCACTTCACGGGCAGCACCCCCACCTTCCACACGCTCTGGAAGGGCGTGGCGGAGCGCCTCGATACGTACCGCAGCTACCCGCGCATCGTGGGCGAGACGGGCGGCAAGGACTTCATCGTCGCGCACCCGAGCGCGGACCCGATGCAGCTGGCCACCGCGATCAGCCGCGGCGCCTTCGAGTTCCAGGGCCAGAAGTGCTCGGCCGTCAGCCGGGTCTACATCCCGAAGAGCCTCTGGAAGACGGTGAGCGAGCGCGTCGCGGCCGACATGGAGGGCATGAAGTACGGCGACGTGCGCGACTTCAGCAACTTCGGCGGCGCGGTGATCGACGAGCGCGCGTTCGACAAGATCACCGGCTACATCGGCGTCGCCAAAGAAACGGCGACGGTGGTGGCGGGCGGCGCGTCCGACAAGTCCAAGGGCTGGTTCGTGCACCCGACCCTCGTGCGCGTCGACGACCCGAAGCACCGCCTGATGCGGGAGGAGATCTTCGGCCCGGTCGTCACCGCGTACGTCTACGACGACGCCACGCCGTGGTCCGAGGTGCTGGAGCTGGTCGACTCGACGTCTCCTTACGGGCTGACCGGCGCGGTCTTCTCACGCGACCGCGAGGCGGTGCGCGAGGCCCTCGTCGGCCTGCGGCAAGCGGCCGGGAACTTCTACGTCAACGACAAGCCGACCGGCGCGGTGGTCAGCCAGCAGCCCTTCGGTGGCGCGCGCCAGAGCGGCACCAACGACAAGGCCGGGTTCCACTACAACCTGCTCCGCTGGGTCAGCCCGCGCTCCATCAAGGAGAACCTCCTGCCCCCGACCGACTGGCGCTACCCCTTCCTCGGCGAGGAGTGACGCGTCAATCGGGCGCGCCCTGGAGCGCCCAGGCATAGAGGAGGCGGATCTCCTCCGACGCGAGCGGCGGGAGGCCGAGCGGCATGCCGGGCGGCGCGTCGCTCGGCGGCGCCATGGCCGGCGCGAGTGGATCGGCCAGCACGCCGTTGACGTCGCGCGCCGCCTCCTCGTGCCGCCGCATCAGCCGCCACACGAGCGGCGGCAGCCCGCTGTCGTCGGGCGTGATCACCGAGCGGTGGGTTCCGTCGGGGAGGGTCACGCCGGCCCGCACCCCGTCGGGGCTCGAGAGGTCGAGCGAGCTGGGCGCGAAGCCGAAGGTGGCGTTCGCCTGGCCGTCCGTGTGCGCGTGGCAGTGGATGCACGAGCGATCGAAGAGCCGGCGCACCTCGGCGTAGCGGACCGGCCGGCCGAGCGGCTCGAGCGCGCTCGCGTTCACCGTGCGCGGCGCCGAGACCGGGCGGCCCGGCTCGACCAGGAACAGGAAGTCGCGAATGAGGAGCGACTCCTCGTCGCTCAGCTGCGGGTGGGGCATCTCCGTGTTCGGGTCGAGACGCCGCGGGTCCCGGATCCACGCGAGCGCCACGTCGGGCGTCATGCGGTCACGGACGAAGCGCAGGTTCGGCGCCTCGAAGGCGGCGTCGCCGATCCGTCGGAGCGCGACGGGCGGCAGGTGCACCCCGAAGTCGAGGTTGCCCAGCTCGTGGCAGGTCATGCAGCCCGCGCGCTCGAAGCTCGCGCGCCCCGCGGCCACGTTGCTCCGGGAGGGAGCGGGGGAGCGCGGCACCTCGACCTCTCCCGCGCGCTCACGCAGGAAGCCCACGATGAGGCGCGCGTCGGCCTCGGTGACGGGCAGCCGCGGCATCGTCTCCTCCATGCGCGGCCGGACGTCGTGCGGGTTCTGCAGGTACGACACCAGGTAGTCCTCGCGGAGCCGGCGGGTGACGTGGCGGAGATCCGGGACGTGGAGGTAGTGCTCGACGCGCGGCGCTCGCCCGAGCCCGCTGCGCTGCGCGCCCACCACCCGCTCGTGGCACCCGACGCAGCTCTGGCGACGGCTCACGCGGACCCCGGGCACGACGTGGCAGCTCGCGCAGCCGTAGCGCTCGACGGCGGCGCGGCCGTCCTGCGCCGCGGCGGGCGTCGCGGACGCGAGCGCCAGGAGCGCGATGAAGAGGGCGCGCATCTCAGCTGACCGGCGGGGTGGTCCGCAGACCCAGCGTGTAGTCGAGCGCGTCGAAGCTCGGCGCGAGGTTGGCGTGGGCGTCTCGCATCGCGTGGGCGTCGCTCGCGGCGCGGGAGCGCTCGTCGTCGTCCCGGCTCGTGCGCGCGACGATCTGCTGCGCCCCGTAGCAGGCCACCTGCGCCCAGCGATCGGCGCAGACCTCCTCCGCGACCGCGCGGGCGGTCTCGTACGCCGCGTTCCGCGAGCCCCGCACGAAGAGCGCGGAGGCGAGCCCGACCCGCGCCGCGGCCCCGGTCTGGTCCGGGTAGAGCACGAGCGCCTTGCGATAGTTCACCACCGCGCTCCGCGTCTCGCCGAGCCGGAGCTGCGCCTCGGCGAGCGTGACGAGCGCGGAGGGGCGCTCCCACTCCTCGACGTCGCCGCGGCGCAACACATCGACGAGCATGTCGCGCGCCCCCTCGGCGTCCCCCGCCTCCATCGCGTAGTAGGCCTCGTCGACGACGGACTCCTCGCCGCCGCCACAGAACTCGACCTCCTCGTCGAGGTACTCGTCCTCGAGGTACTCGTCCTCCGTGTCCAGGGACGCGAGCGCGCCGTCCTCCTGCGCGTAGGCGAGGGGGCTGAAGGCGAGCGTGAAGAAGACGGCGGCGACGAGCAGGCGGGTCATGGGCGTTCCTCCTGCCCGCCTCTATTTCAGGCTCCGTGCCAGCTCACTCAGGTCCGAGAAAGCAGGGCCACTCGCGGCTCGTGGCCCCGTCGCCGTGGGCAGCGCGCCGCGCCCCCCGTGTCCGAACACCCACGCACCCGTCAGCGGAGCGCGCGGCCGAAGCTCCGGTTGCGCACCGTGCCGCGCAGGACCTGAGACGCGCCCGCGGTGTCCCGGATGCCCGTCGGCGTGCCCGAGAAGAGCCAGACGCTCTCCCAGGTCGCGGGCATCGGGGCGTCGGGGGCGGAGACGAACACGTCGTCCAGCCCGTCCGCCTCGACGTCGCCGACCACCGTGAGGATCTCGCCGAAGTCGTGCTCCCCGCTCCGCGTGACGGTGCTCGCGAGGGTCAGGGACGGCCCCCAGTAGAGCCACACGGTCTCCGTCGCGGGATCGCCCACCAGGACGTCGTCGAAGCCGTCCCCGTTCAGGTCGCCGGGGATCGTCACGTCCCAGCCGAACTGGCTCGCGCCCGCGGGCTCGGCGCGCGTGCGGTCCGCGACGGCGCTCGGCCCGGCGGGGCCGCCGTGGAAGAGATGGATGGCCGTGAAGTCCCCGACCACGACGTCGGCGTAGCCGTCGCCGTTGACGTCCCCGCCCGCCTGCGCGCCGATGTTGCCCGTCGTCAGGTAGCTCCAGCCCGGCGTCACCGCGAGGCCCGTCGGGCCGCCGAAGTACAGGAAGACGTCCCCGTCGCAACCAAACGCGAAGCGCGAGCAGTTCGTCACGAGCACGTCCGCGTACCCGTCCCCGTCGACGTCGCCGGCCGGGGAGACGCTCCCGCGCGACGACGTGAACAGGGAGATCGTCTGGCTCGGGCTCGTGGGCAGCGCGGGGCCTCCGCGGAAGAAGTGCAGGGACGAGCCGCTCGAGATGGAGATCGCGCCGAAGTCCGCGTACCCGTCGCCATCGACGTCACCGAGCCCCGCGACGTCGCGCGCGGACGAGACGCGCGGGCGGGCCGCGTGCGTCATCGCGAGCCCGGTGGCGCCGCCGAGGTAGATGCGCACGCCGCTCGAGTCGAGGACCAGCGCGTCTCCGAAGCCGTCGCCGTTCACGTCGCCCGCGGCGTCGACGTCGCCGAGCCCGAAGATGCCCGTCAGATCGAAGCGATGCAGGAGCCCCGCCGTGTTGCCCTCGTAGTAGCGGAGCAGCCGGTCGGGGCTCTGGGTGATGATGGCGTCGGCGTGGAAGTCGCCGTTCACGTCGAAGGGCTGGCTCCAGCTCGTGAACGCGGCGCGGCTGCCCGCGGCCACCGTGACCTGCCAGACCGGGCTCGCGCTCGGGCTGAGCGTGCCGCCGCAGCGCCCGAAGGCGCGCCAGTAGTAGTTGCCCGCAGGCAACGTCGAGGCGGGCGTGGCGCTCGCCCCCGTCGCGTCGATCGTCTCGAGGACGCTCGCGCAAGCGCGGTCCGCGCAGATCTCGACCCGCGCGCCCTCGTGGCCTGCGGGCAGGGCCCACGCGAAGGGCACGTCCCCGTTCGTCACCCGGCTGGTCGAGAGCGGCGACGTCGGGCGCGGGGCCTCGGGCGCCGCGCAAGGCCCGTCGAGCCCCGGCGAGGGCGTGGAGACCGCGAAGTCGTCCACGTTTCGATCCGTGTCGGTGTGCATCGCGTCGCGGCTGAGCGACTCCCCGGCGGAGACCGCGGCCACGGCCGGCGCCTCGCCCGCGAAGGTCGCGCTCGAGAAGTCGCCGTATCCGAGCGCGTCCACCACGACGGTGGCGAAGCGGACCTGCACCGAGTCCGGGCCGTTCTGCAGATCCGCGCCCGCGTGGAGGAGGTCCGCGATCGAGCGGAGCGGCTCGACCGCGCCGGTGTGCGCGATGACGAAGAGGCCGTCCGCGGGGATCGTGCCCGAGAGCGGGATGGTCGCGTAGTCACCCGCGCCCGAGCCGTTGACGCCCACCACGGCGTAGCCGCTCAGGTCCGTCCCGGGCGGCCCGTGGAGCTCGATGAACGCTCCATCCGCGTCCGCTCCGACCGCATCGTAGAGCACCTCGTTGACGAGCACGACGGCGGGCGGCGCCGGGGTGCAGTCGTCGTCACGCCCGAAGTCGCACCCGGCGGGGCAGCACCCGTCGCCGTCGGCGCACGCGCTGATCGGCGTGAAGGGGCACATCGCCGAGCAGCTCGAGGCCGATCCGACCAGCGTGTCCTGCGTGCAGGCCATCATGTCGTCGCAGGCCCCGGGGCAGTCGCCGTCGCAGGTCTCGGGCGGCTCCGTCACCCCGTTGCCGCAGCTCGGGGAGCAGTCGTCGTCGCGCGTCGCGTCGCAGCCGGGCGCGCAACATCCGTCGCCGTCAACGCACGCGCTGATGGGAGAGAAGGAGCACGTCGCGGAGCAGGACGAGGCCGATCCGACCAGCGTGTCGCGCGTGCACGCGAGCATGTCGTCGCAGCTCGCGGGGCAGTCGCCGTCGCAGAGCTCGGGCGGCTCCGTCACCCCGTTGCCGCAGCTCGGGGAGCAGTCGGCGTCGCGCGTCGCGTCGCACCCCGGCGCGCAGCAGCCGTCGCCGTCCACGCACGCGCTGATGGGGGAGAACGAGCAGCTGGCCGAGCAGGTCGACGCGGAGCCGACCAGCGTGTCCGTGGTGCACGCGAGCCCGTCCGAGCAGGACGTCGGGCAGTCTCCGTCGCACGTCTCGGGCGGCTCGACGACGCCGTTGCCGCAGCTGGCCGAGCAGTCGTCGTCGCGCGTGGCGTCGCACCCGGGCGCACAGCAGCCGTCTCCGCTCACGCACGCGTCGATGGGTACGAACGAGCAGCTCGCCGAGCAGCTCGACGCGGACCCGACCAGCGCGTCGGCGGTACACGCGACCCCGTCGTCGCACGCGCTCGGGCAGTCGCCGTCGCAGGTCTCGGGCGGCTGCACCACGCCGTCGCCGCAGGACGCCGAGCAGTCGTCGTCGGTCGTGACGTCGCAGCCGTCGGCGCAGCAGCCGTCGCCGTCCACGCACGCCTCGATCGGCGCCGAGGCACAGCGGGCGTCGCAGGTCGCGGCCGCGCCCACGAGCGTGTCGAGCGTGCAGGCCACGCCGTCGTCGCACGCGATCGGGCAGTCGCCGTCGCAGCGCTCCCCTTCATCGACGATCCCGTCTCCGCAGACGCCGACCTGCGCGTCCAGGGCGGCGTCGAGGGCGGCGGCGTCGAGGGGCCCCGACTCGCCACCACAGGCGGAGAGCAGGCAGAGGGCGAGGAGAGCGGCTCGGGTGTGCATGGGGGTTGGTTCTCGCGGACTACGGGCAGGCGTTGGTGGCGTGGCCCGCCACTCCTCCATCGCCGCGCTCCTGATCGTCGGTGAGAAGTACGGTTCCGCCCGGCAGAGCCCCCTCGCTGGCGTGATTCGCGGGATGGATGGCGCGATGTGTCGCAACGCGCTCAGCGGCGCGACGCCCAGAGCACCTCGCTCGTCTGCACGGCGCCCCGGTCGACGACCAGGTGCTGGTAGCCCATCGACATGCGCACGTCGGACGCGTGCTGGCCGAACTGCCGCCAGGTGTAGTGGGTCAGCTCGCCCACGGTGAGGATGGCGTTGTGCGGATCGTTGTCGGCCTCGCCGTTGATGCCGAGCCGCAGGAAGTGCGAGAGGTAGCCGCCCGCCTGGAAGCGCCCCGCGACCGCGCTCGTCACGTCCTCCTCGCTCGAGAACATGCCGACGCGGCCGGGCCGGGTGATGACGTCCTTCGCGAAGCCGCCCGCGAAGCAGGCGTCGATGGCCACCAGCGCGACGCGCGCGTTCAGCCCGTCGAAGAGCCGGCCCAGCTCGTCGTCCATCATGCGCCCATCGTGCATCAGCAGGTACTCGTCCTGCCGGTCGAGCTCGCGCGGGTCGCTCGAGGAGTCGGTCTGGCCGCCGTGGCCCGAGTAGAAGAACACGAGCACGTCGTCGGGGCGGATGCGCTGCGTGATGGTCTGCATCGCCTGGCGCAGGTTCGCCGTCGTCGCCTGCGCGTCGGTGAACAAGAACTCCTGGCTCTGCGGCATGTTGCCCTGGTTGCGCACCGCCTCGGCCAGCTTGCGCGCGTCGTTCGCGCACTCGGGGAGATCGTTGACGCTCCCCGGGTAGTCGGTGATGCCCGCGAAGAGCCCCCACACGCGCCCGGCCTCGCCCGGGCTGGCGGCCGGCGTCCCGGGCGCGCTCGGCGCGCTGGGCGGCGCGACCACGCTCGGGCCTTCCGTCACCACGAGCCGGTAGCTCCCCGTCTCCCCGGGCCGGTAGCTCGTGACCGTGATCGTGTAGTCCCCCGGCTCGGCCACCGGCAGGTCGAGCCCGCTGTTCAGCGACTGCCCAGCCGCGAAGTCGTCGTTGTCCTCCTGGTGCCCGCTCGGCGAGCGCACGATCAGATAGGTGTCGAAGTCGCTCGACTCGAGCCGGATCTGGACCGCGCTCTGCGGCGTGAAGGACATGGTGAAGGCGTCGGCGAACTCGCCGCTCTCGAGCGTTCGATCGCCCTGGGCGAGCGTGCCCGTCTCCGTGCGCGCCCCAGCCGGCGCCGCGGCCGGTGTGGGGCTGGGCGTCGGTGTCGGCGTCGGTGTGGGGGTCGCGCCGCTCCCGTTCGCCTGGGGGGGCGCGGTCGGCGTCGTCGCGGGCGCGCCCCGGACGACCAGCGCGTAGCTCCCCGTCTCGCCCGGCTGATAGCTCGTGACGATCACGCGATAGGTCCCGCCCTGATCGACCTGGAGATCCAGCCCCGCGTCGAGCGACTGCCCCGGCCGGAGATCGTCGTTGTCCCGCTGCGGACCGCTGGGCGGGTGCACGATCAGGTAGCTGTCGAAGTCACTCGACTGCGCCTCGATGTGCACGCGCGTCCCCGCCGGCCACTCGAAGCGGTGCTCGTCCATGAACTCCCCGCTCTGCAGCGTCGTGTCGCCCTGCGCGAGGCTCCCTTCGATGCGCTGCTCGGGCCCGCCGCTCGGGGCGGCCGCGGCCTGGGGATCGCCGCGCTGGGTGAGCAGCTTCAGCTCGTACGGCCCGACCTCGCCCGCGCGGTAGCTGGTGGCCACGATCCGGTAGGTGCCCGGCGTGGTCAGCGGCATCGACAGGCGCGAGTTGAGGGTGCCGGCGTGGTCGTCGTTCTCCCAGTGCTGCCCGCCCGGACCGTCCACGCGGAGGAACGTGTCGAAGCTGCTCGACTCGAGCTCGATCGCGACCTCCGTGTCCATCGGCTGCGCGACCGTCAGCTCGTAGACGTCGTAGCGCTCGCCGCTCGGCAGCGTGGGATCGTTCTGCGCGAGGTTGCCGTGCAGGCGATCACCGATGCGGATGGGCAGCGCGCGCGGCTGCGGAGAGTCGGGCGAAGGAGCGGGCGCCGTCCCCGCCGCCTGGGCCGGCTGCACGGGCGGAGGCGAGTCGGCGTCGCGCCCCGCGCCACGGAGCCGATCGAGCAGCTCGCTGAACTGATGGTGCGCCCGCGCGAGGAGCGGCGCCGACTCCGCGTCGGCCGCCTCCGCCGACACCGTGTAGGCGACGCCCTGGCGCCCGATGACCTGCACGTTGTAGTTGCCGGCGTTCGGCGCGCGGTAGACGTCGCCCTCCCCCGCCAGCGTCAGCCCGTTCGGCGCCACCACCGAGGTGCGCACCTCGCCGTCGCCGCGCGCGCGGACGCGGATGCGGCCCGGCTCGCTCAACCGGACCACGTAGGCGTCGAAGAGCTCCCCGCCGCTGAGCGTGTGATCGCCCTGGGCCAGCTCTCCGCTCGCGCTCTGCCCCGCGTTGATCACGGGGATGGACTGGCCCTCCTCGCCCACGCGCCGCGCGACCAGGCGGTAGGCGCCCTCACCCTGATCGGCGTAGGCGCGGACCTCGATCTTCATCTGGCCCGCCGCGGGCGCGATCAGCTCGAGCTGGGACCGGGTGCGATCGCCCTGCCAGTCGTCGTTGACCAGCGCGCCGCTCCCGGGCGGGGTGGCCTCGAGGAAGGGGTCGAAGGCGTCGCTCGTCAGCTCGATGAGCACCCGCTCGCCCGCCGCGACCTGCACGAAGTAGCGGTCGTAGCGCCCGCGCCCATCGCGCGCGTCGTCCGCCGCGAGCGTGCCCGCCTGCTCGAGCAGCGGCCCCGCGGGCGCCGCCGCCTCCGGCTCGACCGCGGCCGCGCCCTCCTCCGTGGACGAGGACGTCTCCTCCTCATCATCACCGCACGCCCAGAGGAGCCCCGCCAGCGCCACGCACACCACCCACCCGAGCCTGGTTCTCATGGGCCGAACCATACCCGCAACGGCTTGACAGGGCCTAGTCGTCACCGGATGGTCCCCAGCCAAATGACGAGCGCCGCCGCGAACCAGCCGACCCTCTTCGGTCACCCGACCGGTCTGTTCCAGCTCTTCTTCGCCGAGATGTGGGAGCGCTTCTCCTACTACGGCATGCGGGCGCTGCTCTTGTTCTACATGATCAAGGGCTTCCTCGGGCTCAACGACGGAGAGGCCTACGGCGTCTACGGCGCGTACACCGCGCTGGTCTACATGACGCCCTACTTCGGCGGCATGCTGGCCGATCGGCTGCTCGGGCGAAGGCGGGCGGTGGTCGTGGGCGGCTTGCTGATGGCGGCGGGTCACCTCCTGATGACCATCGAGAACCGCTACGCATTCTTCGGCGCCCTCGCGTTGCTGATCGCGGGCAACGGCTTCTTCAAGCCGAACATCTCCACCATCGTGGGCGAGCTGTACCCGAAGACCAGCGACAAGAAGGACGCGGGCTTCACGATCTTCTACATGGGGATCAACCTCGGCGCGGCGATGAGCCCCATCATCTGCGGCTACGTCGGGGAGACCTACGGCTGGCACTACGGCTTCGGCCTCGCCACGGCGGGCATGCTGATCGGCGTCGCCGTCTTCGTCGCCCCCACCCTGCTCACGCAGGTCCTGATCGGCGTCGGCGTGCTGGCCACGTCGCTCGCGATGCCCTTCCTCCAGGACTCGCTCCTCCAGCTCGGCGTGCGGCTCCTGCTCGCGATCATGCTGCTCATCGCGGGCGTCGTGGCCATCCGCGCGCTCGGCAAGGGCCCTCTCGCGAAGGAGGCGGGCGCGCCGCCGGACCCCGAGGCCCTGAAGAAGAAGCTCTTCGGCTTCCTGCCCGCCGAGTACGCGGTCTATCTGGGCACCGGCGCCGCGGTGATCGCCTTCACCTTCATCGTGCAGGACGGCTCGGCCGCGGGCTGGGTGCTGAACATCACCGGGGTGATCTTCTTCATCTACGTCATCTACGACATGGTGACGAAGTGCACGCGCGTCGAGCGCCACAGGCTGATGGTCGTCTTGACGATCTTCTTCTTCAACATGTTCTTCTGGGCCTGCTTCGAGCAGGCCGGCACCAGCCTCAACAACTGGACCGACCGCAACATCGACCGGGTGAGCGAGAGCGCGCAGGTCGAGGCGGGACAGGTCGGCGAGTCGATCCGCTTCCGGGTCTCCCCCGGCACCACCGACGCGGCGCTCACCGCCCTGCCGCTCCTGTCGCAGGAGCAGCTGGGCAAGGTCAACGGCGACGCCGGCATGGGGGAGCTGATCGCGCGCGCCGTCGGCGCGGTCGAGCGGCACCGCAACGAGACGCGGGACCCGGCTTCGCAGGCGAGCGAGGAGGACATCGCGGGGCTCCAGGCGCGGGTGCGCGAGAGCGACGTGCTGACGATGACGGGCCTGACCTATCTGCGCGCCGCGGCCGCGGCCGACGTGGCCCTGGACGGCGCCGACGTCGTGGAGTGGCGGGTGGTCGAGGAGAACGTGGGCATGGGCCTCGGCGACTCCGAGATCCCGGCCAGCGAGTTCCAGGCCGCCAACCCCGTCTACATCATCATCTTCGGGCTCCCGCTCAGCGCGCTCTGGGCCTTCCTCGCCGCGCGGCGGCGGGACCCGAGCACGCCGGTGAAGTTCGCGCTCGGCATCGCGCAGCTCGGCCTCGGCTTCCTCGTCTTCTACTGGGGCGCGGAGCACGCGAACGAGCGCGGCATGTCGTCGATGGCCTACCTGCTCATAGGCTGGCTCTTCGTGACCACGGGGGAGCTGTTCTCGTCCCCGGTCGGGCTCTCGATGGTGACCAAGCTCTCCCCCGGCCGGCTCGTGAGCAGCATCATGGGCGGCTGGTTCCTGGCCACCGCCTTCTCGAACTACCTCGCCGCGGTCATCGCGACCTTCACCGGCGTCTCGCACGGTGAAGAAGGCTTGCAGTTCATCCCCTCGCCGATGGAGACGGCCGAGACCTACGGCGACGTCTTCGGCATCATCGGCGTGACCGCGCTCGGCGCGGCGGTGGTGCTGCTCGCGCTCGCGCCGCTCCTCAAGCGCGGCATGCACCCGGGCCACGAGGACACGGCGCAGCCGACCGAGTTCTGAGCGTGACGTGAGCGCGCGCCGCGGACAGATCGCGTTCTCGAGCTCGCTCGTCCTCGCCGTCTTCGCGCTCGGGGGCGCGGTCGCCGCGTTCTTCGTCGCGTCGTCGGCCGCGCTCGCGGTGCTCGGCGGGTCCGCGTGCGTCGCCTTCGTCGCGCTGGTGTTCGGCTTCGTCTCGCTCCGGGGCGACCGCTTCCGCCGCTCGCTCGGCGCCATCCTCGCCAGCCTCCTCGTGCTGACGGGCATCGGCGTCGCGTTCGCGGTGACGAGCGTGCGCGGCTTCCTCGCCGCGGTGGAGGCGGCGCAGGGCCCCCAGCCGGTCGTGGACGAGGAGTTCCAGTTCCGGCTCACGCCGCCGAGCGACGACGCGGAGATGTTCGGGCTCGACCGGGCGACCGAGCTGCACCCCAGGGCGCGCGCCGGCTTCCAGGTCCACGGCTGGAGCGAGGAGGACCTGCCGGATCTCGAGGCGGCCGTGTTCGTCGAGCCGAGCTACGGGCTCTCGCTCGAGGAGGCGGCGGCGCTCCAGCTCCCGCGCATCGCCGACGCCGAGCCGTCGTGGCGCTCGGAGGCCATCGAGGCCGAGGTCCTCGACCGGCCCGCGCTGCGGTTCCGGCAACAGACCGCGACTGACGGGGGCGCGTGGTGGCAGGAGATCACCTTCTTCACCGACGCCGATCACCTCTACGCGCTGTCGGCGCGCAGTCATCGGCTCGGCACCCACCCCGACGGAGATCCCTGGTACCCCTCCCTCGAGGCGGCCTTCTCCCTGCTCGGCGGTGAGATCGCGTACGGCGAATACCACGACCCGCTCACGCGGAGCGGCGCGGGATGGGAGGTGGAGCGGGGCCGCTTCTCGAGCCGGGTCTGGGGTCTGACGGTCGACGCCACGGACGAGCGCTGGGAGATGCGCGCCGGCCACGCCGCGTGCGAGCGCGAAGACGGCTCGCTGCTCACGCTCACGCGTCGCCGGCCCGAGGTCGCGCTGCGCGTGGTCCCGCTGTCCGTGTCGGGCCGCAGCCGGGCGGAGGTGGAGTCGTCGGTCCTGTACCCCGACGACCCCGCGCTCGACGCGCCCCCGATCACCCTGGCGCTCGCCGGCCAGGACGTCGCGTTCGAGGCGGTGCGGGCCCACGGCGAGCCACCGCGGGTCGGCCGGCGCGGGCTGTGGATCGACGACACACGCGCGCTGGTGTTCGTCGTGATGGGCCCCACGCTCGCGGTGGCGGACGCGGAGCTGCGCGAGCTCGCGCCGCGCGTCTCCGTCGGGCCCGCGGAGCCCGACGCGCCGCTGTCGCCGTGGGAGTATCTGGAGCCGGATCACTGGGCGCGGGGCGGGGCGCTGCACCTCGCCTACGAGCCGCTGCGGTGGCGTCGCCCGAGCTCCGCCTGGCGCGCGTGCGGCCTACCGGGCGTGCCGCTGGCGCAGGTCACCCCGAGCCGACGGGCGCAGCTGATGTGGCTCGAGGCGCCGTCGCTCGGGCTGACGGGCGTCGTGCGCGTGGGTGACGCCCCGGAGCCGCTCCTGCTCGCGGAGCCCGGGGACGTCGTGCAGGTCGGAGGCGGTCGACTCCTGCGGAGCGGGCCGATCGAGGGGCGCGCGAGCGGGGAGTGGGTCGCCACCTGGGTGCGTCAGACGCAGACCGATCAGCTCCTGGTCGAGATCTGGGGCAGCGCGCGCGACGTGGAGCGACACGCGAGCGAGATCGAAGCCGCCATCGCCGGGCTCGAGGTGCTCGACGCGCCGCCCTTCGCCGGCATCGACGACGACGGCGTCTACCGCGACGCGCGGCTGGGCTTCGAGTTCGCGCCGCCGTGGCCCCTCGACGACGTCTACGTCCCCAACGACGACCCGGGCGCGGTCTGGCTCGAGGCGCAGGAGGGCGCCCACCTCATGGCCCTGTTCGCTGCGCCTCGACGCACGGAGCGCACCGTCGAAGCGCAGGCGCACGACTTGCTCGACGACCTGTACCCACGCGCGCCGCACTTCGGGCGCCTGCGCGAGGGTCCCCTCGGCGACTGCGCGGGCGGCGAGATCGTGCAGCGAGACGCGCCGATGGGGCTGGGGGGCGCGAGCCTCTACCGCTGCGTCTCGGACGACGTCCTCTTCGTGCTCTACGTGCAGCGCGGCCCGAACGGGCCCGATCCCCAGCGCATCGCCGACGGGCTGACCTTGTCTGCGCGGGCCGCTCAGTAGACGAGGCCGAGCGGGTCGACCTGGTCCTGGAGCGCCGGGCTGACCGCGCAGCCGTAGATGGGCAGCGGCTCCACGGGCTCGTGGGCCGCGACCGCGCGCGCGATCGCCTCGTCGCGCGGGCTCACGGCCGCGGGGACCGCGTAGTAGCCGCCCACGTAGTCGAGCTCGGCCGACGCGAGCACGAGGAGCGGCGCGGCGTCGACGCCGAGGGTGTCCGAGAGGGACCTCGGATCCGTCCGGCGGAAGCGATAGCCCCGCCGGCGCGCTTCTCGGGCGCGCTCTGCGTCGTCGCCGACATAGAGGACGAGCTCGTCGACCCCGCGCGCGGCGCCGCGCTCCATCAGGTGCGCCCACAGCGAGCGGGTGCAGGAGCAGTCCTCGTAGATCACGTGCAGCCGCAGCGGCGCGTCCAGGAGGCGCAGCGCCGCGACCCCTTCGCGCAAGCGGTCTTCGTCCGACGGAGACGGCATCGCCACCACGTGGCTCACCATCAGGAAGGCGAGCACGGTCACCGTGACCGGCAGCCACGCGGCCAGCGCGACCTTCCCCAAGCGATCTCTGGCGACGGGGCTCACCGCGACTCCCGACGGGCTCGCGCGAGCTCGCGGAGGACGCGGCTCGGGCTGCTCGGCCGGAGCAGGGTGGCCACCACCCGCGCGCGGTGGTCGACCACGAAGAGGCTCGTCGGATGATCGAGCCGCGTCCCCTCGCCGACCGCCATGCGTCCTCCGAGCGCGGCCGTGAACGACTCGAGGGCCGCGCGCTCGCCCGTCACGCCGACCAGGCGTGGATGAAACGCCGACACGTACTCGCCCATGCGCGCGACGTCGTCGTGCTCCGGGTCGACGCTCACGAAGATGACTTGCGAATCTTCGGGCAGACGATCGAGCACGGGCGCGAGCACGCTCAGCGTGGTCGGGCAGACGTCGGGGCAGCGCGTGTAGCCGAGGAACACGAGGCTGAAGTGGCCTCGGAGCCGCGCGGCGTCGAAGACCTCACCCCGATGATCGAGGAGCGCCACCGCGCCGAGCGGCCGCGGCGGATCCATCGCGACGTAGGTGCGCCGCGCCGCGTCGAGCGCGTCCGAGCCGCGGGCCGGCGCGCGGCTCGTCCAGAGCGCCGCCGCGGCGCCTCCGACGAGCGCGCAACCGAGCCAAAGCTGCCAGGGTCTGACCACGAGGGTGATCAACGGAGCGAATCCCATCGAATTGAGACCGAGCGCCTCAAGCCGACCGCGCCGTGTCCGTTGCCGGATCGCATGAGCCAGAGCGCGAGCGAGCGGTCGGGGGGCCTACGCGCCCTCTGGAACTACCTGAAGCTGCCCGACGAGGTCACCGACTTCGAGCGCGACTACCTGCGCAAGGTGAACAAGGTCGGGCTGCTGTTCTTCCTCGCCCACCCCCCGGTGTTCGTGGCCCTCGCGTACTTCAACGACACCGGGCCGCTCGACGCGATCTGGCTGTCCGCGCTGGTGCTGAGCGGCCCCGTGATCGCGCACCGCACCCTGAGTCACCCGCGCGCGCACGCCGTCGTCTTCGGCGTGACCGCGATGCTGATGGGCGGCCTCCTCGTGCACTTCGGCCAGGGGCCGGTGCAGATCGAGATGCACTTCTACTTCTTCGTGCTCCTCGCGCTGCTCGCCCTCTACGGCAACCCGATGTCGATCGTGGCCGCGGCGGTCACCGTCGCCGCGCACCACGCCATCCTCTGGCTCGTGCTGCCGAGCAGCGTCTTCAACTACGACGCGCCCTTCTGGGTGGTGGCGATTCACGCGGCCTTCGTCGTGCTCGAGAGCACCGCGGCCTGCTTCGTGGCGCGCAGCTTCTTCGACAACGTCATCGGCCTCGAGAAGATCGTCTCGGCCCGCACCGAGGCGCTCAACGACCGCAACGCGGCCATGAAGCTGGTCCTCGACAACGTCGAGCAGGGCTTCGTGACGATGAACCGCGACGCGGTGATGTCGGCGGAGCACTCCAAGGTGCTCGAGACCTGGTTCGACGACGTCGAGGGAGGCACGCCCTTCGCGGCCCTCCTGCGGCAGGCCTCGCCCGAGACGGCGACCTGGTTCGAGCTGGGATGGGACGAGGTGCTCGCGGGCTTCATGCCGCTCGAGCTGACGCTCCATCAGCTCCCCAAGTCGATGAAGGTCGGCGGGCGCGACCTCGAGATCGACTACCAGCCGATCGGCGGCGAGGACTTCGAGCGCATGCTGGTCGTCATCACCGACGCCACCGCCCGGGTGGCCCGTGAGCGGGCCGAGCAGATCGAGCGAGAGCTGTTCTCGCTGTTCTAGAAGATCGTCGAGGACAAGGCCGGCGTCGTGGAGTTCTACCTCGAGGCGCGTGAGCTGGTGGCGCACATCACGAGCGCTGACGAGGCCAACCCGGCCGTGCTCAAGCGCTGGATCCACACCCTCAAGGGCAACGCCGGCATCTACGGCCTATCGTCCATCGCGGACACTTGCCACGACATCGAGACCCGGATGGCGGAGGAGAGCGTGCTGCCCTCCGAGCGCGAGCTGACGGATCTGAGCGCCCGCTGGGACGAGATCAGCAGCCGCCTGGCGTCGCTGCTGGGCGAGCAGAAGCAGCGCATCGAGCTCGACGACGAGGACTACCACGGCTTCCTCCAGGCGGTCGTCGCGGGCGCGCCGCACGAGGAGCTCGCCGAGCGGGTCGCGTCGTGGAAGTACGAGCCCACCCGCCAGCGCCTCGCGCGGATCGCGGAGCAGGCGAAGGGCATCGCGGAGCGCCTCGGCAAGGGGGTCGACGTGGAGCTCGAGCCGAACGACGTCCGGCTGCCGGCCGATCGGTACTCGACCTTCTGGAGCGCCTTCGTGCACGTGGTCCGCAACGCGGTGGACCATGGCATCGAGCCGGCGAACGACCGCGAGGGCAGCGGCAAGTCAGCGACCGGGCACCTGAAGCTGGTGACCCGCCAGGAGGAGGGCCGGGTCCTCGTCGAGATCTCGGACGACGGCCGCGGCATCGACTGGGACGAGGTGCGCCGCGTCGCGGCGCTCGGCGGCGTGCCCGCGAACTCGCAGGACGAGCTCCGCGCGGCCATCTTCGCCGACGGGGTCACGACCCGCGAGGCGGTGAGCGACCTGTCCGGCCGGGGCGTGGGCATGGGCGCCGTGCTCGCCGCGACCGAGGAGCTCGGAGGCCGGGTCAGCATCGACACGGCCACCGGCGAGGGCACGGTGGTGCGCTTCAGCCTCCCGGCCCCGCGGGTCCAGGCCTGACGCTCAGACCAGCTTGTCGAGGAGCGCGCGGTCGCCCTGGATGGCGCAGCGCTGCATGTAGAAACGCAAGCCGCGCTCGCCGCCCAGCTCCTCGCCGCCGCCGGCGCGACCGGGGCCGCCGTGCACGCAGCTCGGGAGCACGAGCCCGGGGCTGATCGCCTGGTCGGCGACCTTCTTGGTGCCCATCAGGATGCGCCCGCTGTAGGGCGCGAGCGAGAGCACCAGCTCGGCGGTGAGCTTGCGGTCGTCGCCGTAGACGCTGGCCACCAGGCCGCCGCCGCCGCGCGCGACGAGCTCCACCACCTCGTCGACCTCGGTCCAGGGCATCAGGGTGGTGCAGGGCCCGAAGACCTCGTGCGCGTGCACCGCCGCCGCCTCCGCCGGCGCGTCCGCGCGGAGCAGGGTCGGCGCGACGAAGTAGCCCTTGGACGCGTCGGCGTCGATGAGGCTCGGCGCGCCGCCGCCGTAGACGACCTTCGCGCCGGCGGCCTTCAGCTTCTCGACGCCGGCCAGGAAGTCCGCGTGCTGCTGCTTCGTCGCGAGCGGGCCCATGCGGACCTCCTTGCTCGCCGGGTTCCCGATGGTGATCTGGTCGAGCCGCTCGCCGAGGTCCTCGATCACGCGGTCGATGCGGCTGGCGTGCACGAAGACGCGGCGCGTCGCCGTGCACTTCTGCCCGGCCTTCTGGGTCATCTCGGTGACCACGTCGCGCAGGAACATCTGGTAGGTGTCGTCGTCGACGTCCTCCGCGAGCACGGCCGCGTTGAGGCTGTCCGCCTCGACGTTCACCCGGGTCGAGCGGGCGAGCACGTTCTCGAGGCCGCGGAGCTTCAGCCCGGTGTCCGCCGAGCCGGTGAACGCGAGCGCGTCCTGCTCGCCGAGGTGGCTGAGCAGGTCGCCGGTGGAGCCGCAGACGAGCTGCACGGCGCCGCGCGGGATCTCGCCCGTCTCGACCATCTTCTCCATGACGCGGAAGGCGAGGAGCGAGGTCGAGGTCGCGGGCTTGGTGATCACCGGCACGCCGGCCAGGAGCGCGACCGCGAGCTTCTCCGCCAGCCCCCACGCCGGGAAGTTGAACGCGTTGATGTGCACCGCCACGCCCCGCAGCGGCACCCAGACGTGCTTGCCGAAGAAGCGGGCGCTCTGGGTGAGCTGCTCGCTCTCCTCGCCCAGCGCCTTCGCGTCGCCGAGCTTCTTGCCGAGCCCCGCGTAGAACGCGAGGGTCGCGCTCGCGCCGTCGATGTCGAACTTCGCGTCGCCGCGCGTGGTGCCGCCGCTGACGATCGAGGCCTCGATGAGCTCCTCGCGCGCGGCGTGAATCGCCTTCGAGAGGGCCTTGAGCACCTTGCCGCGCTCACCGAAGGTCATCGCGCGCAGCGCGGGCCCGCCGACCTCGCGCGCGTGCCGCACGACCTCGCCGAAATCGACGCCTCCGGTGCCGGTGCGCGCAATTTCTTCGCCGGTGGTCGGGTCGACGAGGGTCGCCATCTCGGACTGACCTTCGACCCACTCGCCTCGCAGGTAGCTCTTCAGCGTGATCATGGAGCGCAGCCTAGCCCGGGCCTCGCGCGAGCCACGTGATGTTCCGCAGACGGGTCGATGTGTGCCGAATCGCACGGAGCCGGGCGGCGATGTCCGGCGGTCGAGCTTTCTGCGACCTGGCCATTCCCAAGGGAACGGTTGGCCCCTATCCTGCACCGCGAATCGACATGCGTGGGGGGACCTGGACGATCGGCGCGCTCTCGGCTGGCGCGCTCTTGATGGCGGCGCTGGCGGCGCCCGCGGCGCGCTCTCAGACCGCGGCGCTCGAGGACTTCTCCGGCGCGTGGCGCCTGGACGGCACGCGTCAGGTGCAGCGCATGGACGACGCGATCGACCGGGTCGTCGACCAGATGAACCTGCTCATCCGGGAGATCGCGCGCGGCGAGATCCACCGGCGCATCGACCCAGAGCACCGGGTCGTCATCCGCGTCGACGACGAGCAGCACGTGCGGCTCGGCTACGACGACTGGGGGCCCCAGCGCCTCCGGCTCGGCGGCGCGGCCGTCGCGACCCGGGGCCCGGACGGAAACGACATCCGCATGTCGCTCCGCTTCGAGCGGGGCCGGCTCATCGCCCGGCAGAACGCGGGAGAAGGCCGGCGCACCAACATCTTCAGCCTCTCCGCCGACGGCAGCCGCCTGACGATGTCCAGCCGCATCGGCGCTCCTCAGCTGCCGGCGGACATCCGCTACCGGCTGAGCTACCGCCGCGCCCGCTGAGGCGGGGCCGCCGCCGCCTCCAGCCTTCCGAGGCACGCTTCCAGGCGCTCGAGCGGCTCGCCGGCCGTCGTCGCCTCCTCGAGGGCCCGCGCCGCCTCACCGAGCGCCGGGAAGCCGAAGCTCCCGGCCGCGCCCGCGAGCTTGTGCGACGCGTGCGCGAGGCCCGCGCGGTCTCCCGCGTCGAGCAGGGCGCGCAGCTCCTCGAGGCGTTCGGGCACACGGCGCGCGTAGCCCTCGCGCAGGGCGCGGAGCTTCGCGGGCACGGCGTCCTCGTCCGACCCGGGCGCGTCCGCGCTCGAGTCCACCGCCGCGAGTGCCTCTTCGGCCCTGCGTTCCCCGAGCGTGCCCTCCTCCGCCCGGGGCTCGCGGCTCGTGAGGCGGGCGATGGTGGCGAGCAGGGACGCGAAGTCGACCGGCTTGCCGAGATACGCGTCGCACCCCGCCTCGAGGCAGCGTTCCCGGTCGCCGCGCATCGCGAACGCGGTCAGCGCGATCACCGGCGTGTGCACGCCCCGCGCGCGCAGGCGCCGCGTGGCGGTCAGGCCGTCCACCCGCGGCATGTCCACGTCCATCAGGATCAAGTCGTGAGGCGAGGACGCGGCGAGCTCGAGCGCCTCCTGGCCGTCGCTCGCCGCGTCGACGGCCGCCCCCCGCCGCTCGAGCTCGAACGTGAGCAGCGTGCGGAGATCGGCGCTGTCCTCGGCGAGGAGGAACCGCAGGCCGTCCAGGCGCCCGTCGACTCGCGCGCTGGGCTGCGACACGCGGACCGGCTCGACCGGCCCCGGTGGCCGGAGCGGGACCTCCGCGTGCGAGGGGAGCGAGAAGACGAAGCGCGCGCCCGGCCCCTCGCGCGGGACGAACCGCAGCCCTCCGTCCATGAGGCCCGCGAGGTGCCGGCAGAGCATCAGGCCGAGGCCCGTGCCCTTCTTGGCCGCCTTGCCCGCCGTGCCCTGCCAGAACGCGTCGAAGAGTCGATCGACCTCGTCTTCGGGGACCCCGGGGCCGTCGTCGTCGACGATGAGCTCGAGCCACCCTTCGCGCGCGGCCACGGTCAAGGTCACTTGCCGCTCGGCGAATTTCGCCGCGTTCGTCAGCAGGTTGAGGAGCACCTGGCGGGCGCGGCGCGGATCGGTCTCGACGCGAGAAGGCCAGGGCGTGCTCGCCTCCGCGCGGATCTCGATCTCGTCGCCCGCCTCGGGGCGCGCCGACAGGGCGTCGACGGCGTCGCACACCAGCTCCGCCACGTCGACGTCCTCGACCGCGATGGACAGCGCCCCCGCCTCGACCTTCGACAGGTCGAGCAGGTCGTCGAGGAGCGCGAGCAGGTGCCGACCGTTGCGCGCGACGACGGCCGCGTGCGCGCGCTGGGTCGCGTCGTCGACGTCGGGGAGCTGCAGCAGGTCGGCGTACCCCAGGATCGCCGCCGCGGGCGTCCGGAGCTCATGGCTCATGGTGGCGAGGAAGCGCGTCTTGGCGTCGCTGGAGGCCTCGCCCGCCTCCGCCCGCTCGGTCGCGGCCTGCGTGGCCGCGCTCAGCGTACGCGCGAACCAGGCCGCCCCCGCCACCACGGTCAACACCGACACCGTGAGCACGAAGCCGAACTGAGGCGTGCCCTCGAGCCCTTCGATCGGAGGGCCGAACGGGAGCGCGTGGGCGAAGACGAGCAGCCCCAGGTTCAGCGCGGTCGCCGTGAGCGAGGCGAGGAGGAGCGCGCGCTCTTCCCAGGCGATCATGATGAACGCCAAGGAGCCGCCGACCACGACGAGCGGCGCGGCGGTGCGGATCCCCAGCACGTAGAGCGACGCGATCGTCAGCCCGTGCACGATGAGCATGAACCACGCGCGCGCCGCGGGGCCGGTGCTGCCACGGAGCGCGGCCGGCGCGAGGAGCGCGAGGGTGAGCGCCGGAGGCACCCACACCCACGGAGGCGAGACCACGAGGTCCCGCGCCACCGCGAGCGCCGCCAGGAGGCAGGCCCCGCGATACACGCCTCGCGTGACGCGCGCGCGCGCGGCGGCTTGCACGCTGGGTCGCGAAGCGTCCGGCCCGGACATTCCCACACGATACCGCAGCGACCAGCCCGCAACGGGCTGCTACCGCCAGGGCCTCCGATCTGGTAGCCCGAACGGGTGGACCATCCGTACCTGAGCGGGCCCTACGCGCCCATCGACACCGAGATCGACGTCACACTCGAGGTGGTCGAGGGCGAAGTGCCGCGTGATCTCTTCGGTGCCTACGTGCGCAACGGCCCCAACCCGAAGCGCGCGCCGCTCGGCGCCCACCACTGGTTCGACGGCGACGGCATGCTGCACGCGGTGCACGCAGAGGACGGGACGCTGCGATACCGAAACCGCTTCGTCTCGACGGAGGCGACGCGGCGCGAGGACGAGGCGGGCCGGCCGCTGTGGCGCGGGCTGATGGAGTCCACCGCGGACAACCCGAAAGGTCAGCCCTACAAGGACACCGGCAACACCGACGTGGTCTTCCACAACGGGGAGCTGCTCACGCTCTGGTACATCTGCGGCGGCGCGCACCGGGCGGACGCGCGGACCCTCGAGAGCCGCGGCGCGCACTCCTTCGGGGGCGAGCGCCCGATGAAGCTCTCGGCCCACGCGAAGGTCGACGCCCGGAACGGCGAGCTGCTCTGGTTCGACTACGGGCCGCGCCCGCCCTTCATGCGCTACGGCGTCGTCGACGCGCAGGGCCAGCTCGCCCACGCCACGGACATCGATCTGCCGGGCCCGCGCCTCCCGCACGACATGGCGTTCACCGAGAACCACGCGATCCTCATGGACCTGCCGGTGTGGTTCCGCCCCGAGGCGCTGAAGGAGCGCAAGTGGATGGTCGACTACCACCGTGACGTGCCCGCGCGCTTCGGCGTGATCCCGCGCCGCGGGCAGGGCGCGGAGATCCGCTGGTTCGAGGCCGAGCCCTGCTACATCTACCACTCGGTCAACGCGTGGGAGGAGGACGGCGCGATCGTCATGATCGGCTGCCGCTGCGACGATCCGATGCCGACGCCGAACCCGGAGGACGGCCGCTTCGCCCGCGCGCTGGCGAACCTGCGCCTGAGCGCGCGCCTGCACCGGTGGCGCTTCGACCTCGAGACCGGCGCGTGCACCGAGGAGGCCCTCGACGACCGCAACGCGGAGTTCCCGTCGATCAACGCGCGCTTCGGCGGCCGCCCGTCGAAGTTCAGCTACCACATGGCCATCCCCGAGGCGCGCACGCTCTTCTTCGACGGGATCGTCAAGTATGGCCCTCGAGGAGAGCTGTCGCGCCACACGTTCGGGCCCGGCGTCTTCGGGAGCGAGGCGCCGTTCGCGCCGCGCGAGGGAGCGACCGAGGAGGACGACGGCTACCTGCTGAGCTTCGTCCAGGACACCGCTCGCGATGTCTCGGAGCTCTGGATCTACGACGCGCGCGCGCTCGAGGAGGGTCCGCGCTGCAAGGCGGTGATCCCGCAGCGCGTCCCGCTCGGGTTCCACGCGACCTGGGTCGAGGGAGCGCAGCTGTGACGGTCTTCGTGCTCGGCGGCGCCCAGACCGACTTCGGGCGCAACTACAGCCGCGAGGGACTCGGCGTCGACGCGCTCATGCGAGACGCGGTGGAGGCGGCCCTCGAAGACACGGGCGTGGGACCGGACGCGATCGACGCGGCCCACGTCGGCAACTTCACGGCGGAGCTGTTCTCTCGCCAGGGGCAGCTCGGCGGGGTGCTCGCGAGCCTGCACGAAGACCTCGCCGGCGTCCCCACCGCCCGCCACGAGGCGGCCTGCGCGTCCGGCAGCGTCGCCGCCCTCGCCGCCACGGCGGAGATCGAGGCCGGCCGCTACGACACGGTGCTCGTGGTGGGCGTCGAGCAGATGCGCAACGTGAAGGGCGACGTGGCGGCCGAGTACCTCGGGTGCGCCGCGTGGACCGGGCGCGAGGCCGAGGACGCGCGCTACGTCTGGCCCGCGCTCTTCAGCCGGGTCGCGGAGGAGTACGAGGCCCGCTACGGGCTCGACCGCGCGCACCTCGTCGAGGTCGCGCAGATCGATCTCGACAACGCGCAGCGAAACCCGGTCGCGCAGACCCGCGGCTGGCAACTCAGCGACGCGATGTACGCGGAGGACGACGAGGCCAACGCCATCGTGGAGGGCCGCCTGCGCCGACAGGACTGCGGCCGGATCACCGACGGCGCGGCGGCGGTGGTGCTGGCCGGCGAAGAGGCCGCCCGCGCGTGGGCGCAGCGACGCGGGGTGTCGCTCGACGCCGTGCCGCGCATCCTCGGCTGGGGCCACCGCACCGCCCCGATGGTGCTCGAGGACAAGCTGCGCGCGAGCCGCGAGGGCCCGTGGGTCTTCCCCCACCTGCGGCAGACCCTCGAGGACGCGTGGCGACGGGCCGGCATGCAGGGCGCGCGCGACGCGGATCTCCTCGAGGTGCACGACTGCTTCTCCATCACCGGCTACGCCATCGTCGATCACCTCGGGCTCGCCCCGCCGGGGGAAGCCTTCCGCCCGCTCGAGGAGGGCGTCTTCCGACGAGATGGCGCGCTGCCGATGAACCCGAGCGGCGGCCTGATCGGGCTCGGCCACCCCGTCGGCGCGACCGGCGTGCGCATGCTGCTCGACGGCGCGAAGCAGGTGCGCGGCGAGGCGGGCGCGATCCAGGTCGAGGGCGCGAAGCGCGCGCAGACGCTCAACCTCGGCGGGAGCGCGACCACCACCGTCAGCTTCGTCGTGGGCGTGTGAGCGCCTGGATCGTCGACGGCGTGCGCACCCCACGCGGGCGAGGGCGCGAGGGCGGCGAGCTCTCGTCGATCCCCCCGGTGAGGCTCCTGGCCGATCTCCTCTCCACGCTCCGCGAGCGCACGGGCCACGGCGCGGTGGACGACGTCGTCATCGGCTGCGCGATGCCCACCGCGGAGCAGGGCACGTGCGTGGCGCGCATGGCCGCGCTGCTGGCCGAGATCGAGAGCGGGGGCACGACGGTGAGCCGCTTCTGCGCAAGCGGGTTGGACGCGATCGCGACCGCCGCGGCCCGCGTCGAGGGCCGGATGGAGTCGCAGATCATCGCGGGCGGCGTCGAGTCGCTCAGCCGGGTGCCGATGTTCTCCGACCGTGGGCCCTGGAGCTTCGACCCCGAGGTGGCCGAGGCGACGGGCTTCATCCACATGGCGGTCGCGGCGGATCTGCTCGCGTCCAGGGCGTCCATCTCTCGCCACGCGCTCGACGCGTACGCGCTGGAGTCCCACCGCCGCGCGGCCCGCGCCCGCGACGACGGCGCGTTCGACCGGAGCCTCACGCCGACGGCGGGGCTGGCCGCGGACGCGCTGATCCGGGATGGGCTGACGATGGACGAGCTCTCGGCGCGACCGGGCGCGTTCGGTGAGCTGCTCGACGACGACGCGCGACGCCGCATCGCGCGGCGCTACCCGGACGTCACGGTCGAGGCGCGACATCACGCGCGGAGCGCGCCGGGCCTGGCCGACGGCGCCGCCGCCTTGCTCCTCGCGGACGACGCGGCGCTCGAGGCGCTCGGCCACGCGCCGCGCGGACGCGTGATCGCCTGGGCGCACGCGGCGGTCGAGCCGACCCTCATGCTCCACGGGAACGTCGCCGCCACCGAGCTCGCCCTGGCGCGGGCCGGCCTCGCGGTCTCCGACATCGATCTCTTCGAGGTCAACGAGTCGTTCGCAGCGGTGCCGCTCCACTTCTCCACGGAGCTCGGGGTGCCGCTCGAGCGACTGAACGTGCACGGCGGCGCGATCGCGATGGGTCATCCCCTCGGCGCGACCGGCGGCGTGCTGACGCTCACCGCCCTCGACGCCCTCGAGCGACGGGGAGAGCGGCGCGCGGTCGTCTCGATCTGCGGCGGCGCGGGCGTCGCCACCGCGCTGGTCCTCGAGCGCTGATATCCTCCCGCACGCCTGCAAATCAGGGGCGGAATGAGCGGAGCCGGAGCGCGTTGCCGATGACCGAGACGCTCGAGAAGCTCATCGCCGCCGCCGCGATCATGGGGCTCAGCAAGAGCCCGAAGACCGGGTAGAGCACGCCCGCCGCGACGGGCACGCCGAGCGCGTTGTAGCCGAAGGCGAAGACGAGGTTCTGCTTGATGTTGCCGAGCGTCGCGTGGCTCAACGCGATCGCCCGGACCACGCCGCGCAGATCCCCCTTCACGAGGGTGACGCCCGCGCTCTCCATCGCGACGTCGGTCCCGGTGCCCATCGCGATCCCGACGTCGGCGAGCGCGAGCGCGGGGGCGTCGTTGATGCCGTCCCCGGCCATCGCGACGACGCGCCCCTCGCCCTTCAGGCGCGCTACCACGTCGCGCTTCTCGTCGGGCCGCACGTCGGCGATCACCTCGTCGATGCCGAGCTCCGCGGCCACCGCGCGCGCCGTCGCCTCGGCGTCCCCGGTGAGCATGACGATCCGCAAGCCCTCCTCACGCAGGCGCGCCAGGGCCTCGGGCGTGCTCTCCTTGATCGGGTCGGCCACCGCGATCAGCCCGACCAGCGCGCCGTCCACCGCGACGTACATCACCGTGCGTCCCTCGGCGCGCCAGCGCTCCGCCCGCGCCTCGTGAGCGTCGTGCTCCGGCTGCCCCGAGAGCGCGAGCGCCTCCATCATGGCCGCGTTGCCGACGCGCACGTCGTGCGGCCCGACCTGGGCGCGCGCGCCCTGACCCGTGACGGACTCGAAGTCGCGCGCCGAGGGCACGTCCAGCCCGCGCTCGCGCACTCCGTCGACGATCGCCGCCGCGAGGGGGTGCTCGCTCTGCGCCTCCACCGCCGCGACCAGCGCCAGCGTCTCGTCGTCCACCGTCACGTCCACGAGCGCGGGGCGCCCTTCGGTGAGCGTGCCGGTCTTGTCCACCACGAGCGTGTCCACGTCGCGCAGCCGCTCGATGGCCTCCGCGTTGCGGAAGAGCACCCCGAGCGAGGCGCCCTTCCCCGTCGCGACCATGATGCTCATCGGCGTCGCGAGGCCGAGCGCGCACGGGCACGCGATGATGAGGACCGCGATGGCGTTGACGAGCGCGTAGGCGAGCCGCGGCTCGGGCCCCACGAGCGACCACACCGCGAAGGTCACGACGGAGGCGGCGATCACGATCGGCACGAACCAGCCGCTGACCCGATCCGCGATGCGCTGGATCGGCGCCTGGCTGCGCTGCGCCTCCGCGACCATCTGCACGATGCGCGACAGGAGCGTCTCGGTCCCCACCTTGTCCGCGCGGATCAACAGCGCGCCGGTCCCGTTGACCGTCGCGCCCACCACCTCGTCGCCCTCGCCCTTGTCGACGGGGAGCGGCTCTCCCGTGATCATCGACTCGTCGACCGCGGAGCGCCCCTCGAGCACGACGCCGTCCACGGGCACCTTCTCTCCGGGGCGCACCCGCAGGCGATCACCGACCCGCACGCTCTCGAGCGGCACGTCGCGCTCCGCGCCGTCCTCCTCGACCCGCCGCGCGGTCTTTGGCGTCATGCCGAGCAGCTGCCGGATGGCGGAGCTGGTCGCGGCGCGCGCGCGCAGCTCCAGCACCTGCCCGAGCAGGATGAGGGTGACGATGACGCCAGCCGCCTCGAAGTAGACGGCGACCGCGCCGTGGTGGCGGAACGCGGCCGGGAAGATACCGGGCACGAGCGCGGCGACGAGGCTGTAGCCGTAGGCGACGCCGACCCCCAGGCCGATCAGCGTGAACATGTTGAGGCTGCGGTTGGCGACCGATCGCGCGGCGCGCACGTAGAACGGCCACGCGGCCCAGAGCGCGATCGGGGTCGCGAGCGCGAGCTCCACGAAGACGCGGCCGCGCGCGCCGAAGAGCGCGGACATCGGCGCCCCGGGCAGCATGTCCCCCATCGCGACGACGAGGAGCGGGGCGGCGAGCGCGAGGCTGATCCAGAAG
This sequence comes from Sandaracinaceae bacterium, assembly GCA_040218145.1. Lineage (GTDB taxonomy): Bacteria > Myxococcota_A > Polyangia > Polyangiales > Sandaracinaceae > JAVJQK01. The sequence continues at coordinate 60,847 of JAVJQK010000074.1, forward strand.
CGCCGGCTCATGTCGGTCAGCTCGGGGTTGTCGGGCGCCTCGGCGCTCAGCACGCTCACCGGCTCGAGCGCCATCCCGCAGATCGGGCAGTCCCCGGGCTCCGGCTCGACCACCTCGGGGTGCATCGGGCACGTATACTTCGTCACGGTGGAGACCGCGCTCACCGGCTCGAGGGCCATGCCGCACTGCCCGCAGTCGGCGGGTCCGACGCTGGTCTCCTCCGGGTGCATGGGGCAGACATGCGGCACGCCCTCCGCGGCCGGGTCCGGCGCCTGCGGCGACGTGTAGCGCTCCGGCTCGGCCTCGAACTTCTCGCGACAGCCCGCGCGGCAGAACCAGTGGCGCGTCCCCTCGTGCTCGGCGCGGTGGGGCGACGCCTTGGTGATCGTCATGCCGCAGACGGGGTCCTTCACCTCGAGGTGCGTCTCGGGATCCGCCTCCGCCTTCTCGCGGCAGCCCGCCCGGCAGAAGTAGAAGTCCTTGCCGCGGTGCTCGAGGTGATGCGGGGAGGCCTCGGTGACCGACATGCCGCACACGGGATCGCGGAGCTCGGTGTCCATCACGAGGCCATGTACCGCTCGAAGACCTTGGCCAGCTCGGCCGCCTTCGCTTCGCGCTCGGCGGGATCGTGCGACGCGAAGGCATCCGTCACGCAGGTGTCGACGTGCGAGCGCAGGAGCACGCCGCCCGCCTTGCCGAGCGCGGCTCGCGCTGCGGCGATCTGCATCAACAGGTCGACGCAGTAGCGCTCGTCCTCGAGCATGCGGAGCACGCCCTCGACCTGTCCCACGGCGCGCTTGAGCCGCGCGCGCACGTCCTTCTTCGTACCTTCGTCCATCGCGCATACCTATAGGGGGTAGGGGTACCAGTGGCAAGGGCTGATCAGCCCTGATTGCAAAGAGCTTTAGATAGTGCGACCGTCTAGCCGTGGACGACGCCATCGGGACACGCATCGCCGAGGCGCGGGAGCGCGCCGGGCTCAACCGGAACCAGCTCGCGCGCGCGCTCGGCACGTCGTGGCAGCACGTCGATCACTGGGAGAAGGGGCGCACGCGCCCCACGCTCGAGTCGGTGCGCAAGATCGCCGAGGTGCTCGAGGTCCCGGTCGAGTCCCTCCTGGGTCTCCGCGACATGGCCCCGAACAACGCCTACGAGCGCTACCTCGAGGAGAAGGCGCCCGCCGACCTCACCGAAGAAGAGGCGAGCTGGCTCGAGGCCGCGCCCTTGCCCGAGGACGTGAGCCCGGACGCCTACCATGCGTTGCTCTCGGAGCTGCGTCGCCTCACGCGCGTCCCCCGCTCCGGTACGCGGCGCAAGGTCGACCCGGCGCGCCTCCAGGCCGCCATGGCCGCGCGCGTGGAGGAGGAGGCGGGATGAGCGACGGGGACGAAGGACGCCGCGAGGTCTGGGTCGTCGAAGACGACCGCGCGCTCCTCCAGGGGCTGCTCACCCTCATCCGGGACCGGGGCCACCGCGCGCGCGGCTTCAGCGACCCGCGCCGCGCGCTGAAAGAGGCGCTCGCCCGGCCGCCGAAGGTGCTCATCACCGACTATCAGATGCCCGGCCTGGACGGCGTCGAGCTGGCGAAGACCCTGCGGGAGAAGCTGGGCCCGAAGGTGCCACGCATCTTCCTGGTGAGCGGCTCCCGCATGCGCCGCGTCGAGCTGACCCAGTTCGACCAGGTGCTCCGCAAGCCGTTCCGCTTCGTCGACCTGCTCGCGATGGTGGAGCGCGCGCTCGAGGGCCCGCGCCGCCGACGCTCCGGGCAGCGCCTTCGGGCCGTGGATCGGGCCGATCGCGAGGCGTTCGAGAGCCGCTCCAAGCGGCGCGCCGCGTCCGAGGAATGAGCGACGAGCGCCCGGATCCGCCGAGCGTGGACCCCTGGCTCGGCCGCGTCGTCGAGGGTCGCTACCGCGTGCTGCGCGCGCTCGGTGGCGGCGGCATGGGCAGCGTCTACGAGGCCGAGCACGTCGAGCTGGAGAAGCGGGTCGCGCTCAAGGTGATCCGCCCCGAGCTGGTCGCGGACGACGAGATCCGCGCGCGCTTCCTCCGCGAGGCGAAGGCGACCGCGAAGATCGAGCACCCGCACGTGATCACGGCGATGGACTTCGGGACGCTGCCGGACGGCGGCGCGTTCCTCGTGACCACGCTCGTGCGCGGCATCTCCCTCCGCGAGCGCCTCTCGGGGGGCGCGATGAGCTGGCGCGAGGCGTGCGCCATCGGGGCCCAGATCGCCGACGCGCTCGCCGCCATCCACACCCGCGGCTTCGTGCACCGTGACCTGACGCCCGACAACGTGCTGCTCGGTAAACGAGACGACGGATCGCCCTGGGTGCACGTGCTCGACCTCGGGGTCGTCGGCGTCCTCCACGAGGCAGGCGACCGGCGCCTCACGGCCGAAGGCCACATCGTCGGCACGACCGGATACATGGCCCCCGAGCAGGCGCTCGGGCAGGCCACCGACGCGCGCGCCGATCTCTACGCGCTCGGCGTGCTGCTGTGGGAGATGTGCGCCGGTCGGCCGCTCTACCGCGAGCGCGAGCTGACGAAGGTCGTCGCCGCGCAGCTGACCGATCCGCCCGCGCCGCCGACGCCTCCCACCGGCGAGATCCCGGGCCAGCTCGGCGCGATGATCCGTGGCCTGCTCGAGCCGACCGCGGCCAGGCGCCCCGAGAGCGCCGCGCACGTCCGGGACGAGCTGACCTCGCTGCGCGCCCTCCCCCGCTCGTACGTGCGCCCCGCCGGATCCTCGCGCGGCGCGACGCGCTGGATGATCCCGGCCGCGGTGGGCGCCGCGCTCGCGCTGCTCGCGACGGGCGTCGTGCTGACGCTCGCGCTCGGCGGCGACGAGCCACGCGTCGCGACCGCCGTCCCCGCGCCGCCGGCCCCGCCCACGCCGACCGTCTCCGCCGCCCCGCGGGCCGAGCCGCTCGCGGAGCCGGAGCGCTCGCTCTTCGACGTCGTGGCCACCGGCCCCTATCGAGACGCGCGCCGCCGCGCCGCGATGCAGTTGCTGGAGCGCCCGACCCCGATCCCCGCCGGCGTGCGCGCGGCCGCGGACCTCGAGCTGGCCCGCAACTGCCGCGATCGCCGCGACGCGCTCCAGCGCATCACCGCCGCGCGAGACCCGCGCGCCGCCCCCGTCGTGGCGCGCTACCGCGAGGCTCCGCGCGAGGGCTGCGGCCGCGGCGGCCAGAACGACTGCTACCGCTGCATCCGCGAGTCGCTCGACCTCGCGTGGTCGGCCATTCGCTGAGCTGACTCAGTCCGGCTCGGGGGCCTCGACCAAGGGGATCAGCTCGAAGGGCTCGGAGTTGGCCTGAGCGGGCACCAGATCGAAGGGGATCTCGCCGTCCGACTCCCCGTGCGCGAGGTGCTCGAGATCGGAGATGAGCGACTCCGTCTTCACGATCTCGCTCGGCTGGGACGGAGGGCGCCGCGCGCCCTGCGCCACCGCGACGCTGCGCGCGATGTCCAGCGGCTCGGCCATGCGCCGGGCGTCGAGCAGCACCTCGACGAGGGCGCGACGCATCGCCCGCGCGGTCGGCCAGCGCTCCTCGGGCGTCTTGGCGAGCGCCTTGTCGACGACCGCGCAGAGGCCGGCCGGCAGATCGGGGCGCGCCGACGCGAGGAGCGGGATCGGCTCCCGCAGGATGCTCATCAACACGGTCAAGTCGTTGGGGCCCTGGAACAGGCGACGGCGCGCGAAGGTCTCCCAGAGGGTGGCGCCGAGCGAGAAGAGGTCGGTCCGCGGGCTCGGCTGGTCTCCCTTGGCGAGCTCCGGCGCGACGTAGGAGACCTTGCCCTTGATCACGCCCTCGTCGGTCATGCGCGTGCGGTCCATCGCCCGGGCGAGCCCGAAGTCCGCGAGCTTGGCGTGACCGTGGGCGCCGACGAGGATGTTCCCCGGGCTGATGTCCCGGTGGATCACCGGGGCCGAGCGGCCCTGGTCGTCGGTGTGGCGATGCGCGAAGTCGAGCGCGTCGAGGACCTGCAGCGCGAGGTGCGAGACGTGGGTCCAGTCCGGGAGCGCGCCCTTCGGGTGGCCGTCGAGCCAGCGCCCGAGGTCGAGCCCATCCACCCACTCCAGCACGAGGAAGTAGTGGCCGTGCGCGTCGGTGCCGAAGTCGTGGACCTGCACGATGTGAGGATGGTCGAGGCGGGCCGAGACCCGCGCCTCCTCCACGAAGAGGCGCACGAAGTCGTCCTGCTGGACGAGCTTGGGGAGGAGCTGCTTCAGGGCCACGGGCCGCGAGAAGCCCGACGCGCCGACGGTCTGCGCGCGGTAGACGACCGCCATGCCGCCCCGCCCCGCGACGCCGAGGAGGCGAAACCTCCCGAACGCAGGCGCCTGCCAGTCTCCGCTGCTCATCCGTGTCGAGCATAGCCGGAGAACAAGGCGAGGAGGCGAAGCGCCTCGCGCATCTCCGACAGCGTCCCGAACCGATCCGCGGGATCCCTGGCCAGCGCGCGCTCGAAGAACGCGTCGACGTCCGCGCCCAGCTCCGGGCGATGCGCCGATGGAGCGGCCCGGTGACCTCGGAGCACGGCCGCGTCGAGGTCCTCGCCCTCGAAGGGCGGCACGCCGGTGATCGCGAAATGGAGCACCGCCGCCACGCGGAAGAGATCCGTCGGCGCCTTGGAGGGCAGCCGCATGATCTGCTCGGGCGCGTTGTAGGCGCAGCTCCGAGGTCCCTGCCCGCTCGCCACCAGCTCGCGGAGCGGGTGGTGACGCACGCGCGTCCCCCGTCGACCGCTCACGATGTGGCTCGGGGTCAGATCCGAGTGCGTCAGGCCGGCCTCGTGAAAGACGCCCATCACCTCGAGGAGCGAGCGGGCCAGCGCGATGGCGTCGCTGGGACGCAGGGGGCCCTGCTCGTGGATCTGCTGCTGCAGCGTCTCGCCCTCGAGGTGCTCCTGGACGACGAAGGCGCCCACCTTCGGATCGGAGCCGAGCTCGTAGATCTTCGCGAGCGCCGGGTGCTCGAGCCGGGCGACCTCGAGGGGCACGAAGCTGCGGACGCCCGACGTGGACGGCGCGCGACGCCCGGTCCCCGTGGCGAGATCGAGCGCCACCACGCGGTCGATGATGGGCTGGTATCCCGCGGCGAGCTCGGTCTGGGTGCCGACGGCGACGACGTCGTGGAGCTGGTACTTGTTCGCGAGGAACGAGCGCCTCCGAGTCACCCGCGAGAGACGGATGCTCGAGATGTCGTGACTCATGGATCGTTCTCCGTCCGCACCGCCATGACCCGCCGCAAGATGCGGACCGACGCGCGGTGAGGGAGTCAGAGGCGCGCGAGGGGCGAGCTCTGTAGGGAGGACCCGACGGTTGCCGGGTTCGGCCTGCGGCCTCTCATCCCAGCGGCGCAAAGAGCTCCTCGAGGTCGTCCTCGCTCAGCGCCAGCCCGCCGGCCGCGCCGCTCAGGATCCCCTGGGCGAGGCGGCGCTTACGCTCCTGGAGCGCGAGCATGCGCTCCTCCACGCTGCCCTGGACGAACAGGTTGTAGGCGTGGACCGGCCGCTTCTGGCCGATGCGGTAGGCGCGGTCGGTCGCCTGGTCCTGCGCGGCCGGGTTCCACCAGGGATCATAGTGGATGACGGTGTCGGCGCTGGTCAGCGTCAGGCCGACGCCGCCCGCCTTGAGGCTGATGAGGAACACGTCCGCGTCGCCCGCCTCGAAGCTGTCGACCAGCCCCTGCCGGTCACGGCTCTGCCCGGTCAGGGACAGGTAGCCTACCTTGCGCTCGTCGAGGCCGCGCGCGATCAGCGCGAGCATGCGCGTGAACTGGCTGAAGATCAGGATGCGATGCCCGCGAGCGAGCTGGCTCTCGACCAGCTCCATCAGCAGCTCGTACTTCGCGGAGCGCTTGACGTCGCGCGCCGCCCGCATGGGCACGAGGCGCGGGTCGCAGCAGACCTGCCGGAGCTTGGTGAGCGCGTCCAGGATCGGGACCGTCGAGGCGGCGAGGCCCTTCTTCTGGATGAGCTTGCGGATGTCGCCGTGCGCCGCGACGCGGATGCTCTCGTAGAGCTCGCGCTGCTTGCCGCCGAGGGTGACCGGCCGGAGCAGCTCGGTCTTCGGCGGCAGCTCCTTGGCGACCTCCTGCTTGAGGCGGCGCATCATGTAGGGGCTGACCATCTGCCGCAGCGTGGCGAGCCGCTCCTCGTCCCCGAGCTGCTCGATGGGGATGCGGTACCAGCGCCGGAAGCTCAGCTCGTCGCCGAGCAGGCCCGGGTTCAGGAAGTCGAAGAGCGCCCAGAGCTCCCCGAGGTGGTTCTCGACCGGCGTGCCCGTGATGCAGAGCCGGTGCGTGGCGTTCTGTCGCTTCGCCGCCTGGTGCGCCTGGCTGCGGGTGTTCTTGATGGTGTGCGCCTCGTCGAGGATCAGCAGGTGCCACTCCTTCTCGCCGAAGCGCTCCTCGTCGCGCACCAGGATGGGGTAGCTGGTGATGACGACGTCGGTGCCCTCGATCTTCTCGTAGAGCGGGTGGCGCTTGGCGCCCTGGAGCACGAGCGTGGACAGGTGCGGCGCGAACTTCGCGATCTCGCGCTCCCAGTTGCGGCAGAGGCTCGTCGGCGCGACGACCAGCGCGGGCCGCTCGAGCCGCCCGGCCTGCTTCTCGATCGCGAGGTGCGCGATGGTCTGGAGCGTCTTGCCGAGCCCCATGTCGTCGGCGAGCACGCCGCCCACCTCGCACGTGCGCAGGTGCTGGAGCCACTCGACGCCGGTCTGCTGGTAGCCGCGCAGCGTCGCGCGGAGCTGGGTCGGCTGCTCGATCTTGGCGACCGGCGTGGAGAGCACCTCGCCGACCTCGCGCATCGTGTGTGACGACGCGCCCTCCCAGCGAAGGCCCGTCGCCCCCTCGTCGGGGTCGAGGAAGATCTCGTCCAGCCGCGGGAGCGCCGCCGCCTGGAGCTTGCTGAAGCGGAGCACCTCGGGGTCGACGTCGTCTCCCTCGTAGAGCTCGCTGATCACGCGGAGCAGGGCCTGGATCTGCTCGGGCGGCACGGTCAGGTAGCGCCCGTCGGGGAGCGGCACCGCGATGGCCTTCTTCCGCGAGGCGAGGCTCGCGAGCGTGGTGCCGTCGGCGCTGGTGCCGAGGAGATCGACCAGCGCGGGGAGCAGGTTGACCCGGCGGCCGCCGAGCTCGACGCCCAGCTCGAGGCCGAACCAGTCGGGGCGCTGCTCGTCCGGCTCGACGCGCGCGTACCAGTCGGGCGCGTCCGCGCCGACGACCTGGTACGGGTAGCCGCTCTCGAGCTCGACCGTCCAGCCGACCTTGCGGAGCTGCGGCACGACCCAGGCCGTGAAGCCGCAGTAGTCGTGCACGTCGCCGTCGCACTTGAGCAGGTAGTGCGCGCGGCTGCCGGGCGGGACCGCCCACTCCGTCATGCACTCGAGGTCGATGGCGCCGAAGCTCTCGAGGAGGCAACGCGCGCGGGTCTCGGCCGCGAAGTCGCGCTTGACGATCCTCATGCCGCCCGCGGCGGCCTTGAAGAAGCGGTCGCGAGGGTCGGAGGCGGAGATGCGCTGGCCCGCGTAGTCGAAGAAGAGCTCGACGACCGGGGCGTCGAACGACTCCATCATCGCGCCGAAGCCGCCGCTGCGATCCACCGTGACCTGCTCGGTGCGCAGGATGGCGCGCGCGGTCGGCGTGATGGTCTCGAAGCGCTCGACGGAATGCGTCGCGGTGTCGGCGAGCGGATCGTCGTCGCCGAGGAGCGCGTCGATCTCGTCCCACGTCATGTCCCGGTCGGTGCTGCTGTCCGAGGGGTGATGCACGACCCGCTTTAGATCACACCGGATCCCCTTCGTCGATCCAGAAAACGCACTGGATCTCGCGTGATTCCAAGCGCGTCGAGGGCACCCCAAGATGTGGTGGCCCACCGCCTGACGACCCACGAGAGCTGGGAGGTCGCGCGCGATCCGTCGCGGAGGGCGTGATAAGACGGCGGCCATGAAGCGCTCTCTCGCGATCGCGTCGCTGCTCCTCGGTTTCGCCTGTGACGGAGATCCGCCGCCGGATCCCGACGCGGGGGTGATGTCGGACGCGGGCCCCGCCGACACCGGCGTCACCGAAGAGGACGCCGGCCCTCCCCCGGATACCTGGGAGAGCTTCGCCGCGGAGTGGTTCGCGACCTACTGCAACGAGTGTCACGACGGGGCGTCGCGCGACTACACGACCCTCCCCCATGTGCAGCGCGACATGGAGCGCATCCGCTGCGGCGTCGCGGCCACCACCGCCGACGGCTGCGGCGGCTCGCCCGCCGCCGGTCAGTTCCCGGTGGGCCCGGGGCCCTACCCCGACGACGCGTCGCGCGCGCGCCTGGTGGCCTGGATCGAAGCCGGCCTCCCGGAGTAGAAGGCGTCATGAGCCTCACCCTCGGAGACGCCTTCAACCGGCGCAAGAAGCTCGGCGCGGATCTGCAGACGTGGATCCAGCGCCTGACCCAGGCCGGCACCGAGAAGCGCAGCTTTCGCACGCAGTCGATCGCGGGCGACGACGCGTTCGAGCCCGAGCCCGGGACCGACAAGACCACGAAGCGGCACTACACGATCGACGAGTGCAAGACGCGCATCGACGAGATCCTCGCCGAGGATCGGGCCCTCGCCCTCCGCATCTCGCTGACGAACCAGCAGGCGCGCGCGACGGTCGAGGACCTCGACGGCGAGGCGCTCGAGCTGACCGTGCCGGAGCTGCTCGTCTACAAGAACGACCTGATCCCCAAGCTCGAGCAGGCGGCGCGCGCCGTCCCGACGCGGCGCGACGGGGTCAACGTGATCGAGCGCGACGACGAGCGCGTGAAGTTTCGCGAGATCAAGAAGCTCGAGCGCAAGAAGGAGTCCTTCCAGGGCGACCTCAAGATCGAGGAGATGGAGGTGCTCGGCTACGACGTGCTCGAGGTCACCGACTACGGCGTCCCGGTGCGCTCGGCGTGGAACACCATCGACCGGATCCAGGACTTCGCCCAGCGCGTGAAGCAGGCGATCAACGAGGCCAACAAGACGGAGCTCGTCGAGCTCTGAGCTCATCGAGCACTGAGCTCATCGAGCACTGAGCCCGTGAGACACAGAGCTCGTCCGGAGTGGGCGCGCGACGCGTCAAAGGACGGTTCGTAAAACGCACATCGCACCTCGCACCGAGCAAGCGGCCTATCTCGAGAAGAGTGATCTCGACGTCGTAATCGGCAGCTCGCACGTGGCAGGACGCACCTCGCAAGGTGCAAGCGGCACAACACTCGAGGGCTACCGTCCGCCCTGAAAGTGCGTCGCGCTCCCACTCCGGCCGATCTCCAGCGCTTGCCGTTTCCCTCCCGGGTCCATACGCTTCCCCCGATGCCTCCGGCCTGGGCCCGACGACTGATGTTCTTCACGCTCCTCGGCGTGCAGGCGGTCGTGTTCGTGGCCATCGGGCACCCCGAGGCGTGCGCGGACGTCTGGACGCTCGAACATCACGAGCGGGCCTGCTGTCACCTCTCGAGCGAGACGCGCTTCACCCAGCCCGGCGGCGACTGCTGCGACTACGGCTGGGTCGACGCGCGCGACCCGCTCGCGGGCAGCACCGCGCTGTCCGTGGCGCCAGCTCCCTTCGTGCGACTCGCGACGATGGTCAGCGTCCCGCCCGCGCCGGTGCGCGTCGTGGCGACGCCGATCCACACGATCCCCGAGCGGCCACCTGATCGCGCCCTGCGCGCCACCGTCCTTTTGATCTGAGACGCAGCGGGTCCCGTGCCGAGCGCACGGCGTCCCGTCCATGCACCCGTGCGCCCGCATGTCGACATGCGCCGCACGACGTGATCTGCCTCGTCTCGGAGAAGAACGTTGTCCATTCGATCGATCCCTGCACCGCGCGGCGCGCGCCTCGCCAGCGGGACGCCGCGCCCCGCTCGCCTCGCGCTCGACGCGCACCCTCGCCGCGCGCTGCTGGCGATCGCGCTGACCCTCGCGGGCTGCGGCGCGATCCACGAAGACGCGCTGCGGCGTGATCTGCAGGACGCCCGCGCGCGCCTCGCGCTCGACCCGGACGACGCGCCCGCGCCCCTCGACGGCAGCCTCGAGGGCTACGTGGAGAGGGCCCTGCGCGAGAGCCCCGCGCTGCGCGGCGAGTACCAGCGCTGGCGCGCGGAGGCGCTGCGCATCGACGCGGCGCGCGCGCTGCCCGACCCGACCATCACCTACGGCTTCTACGCCGCGCCCGTGCAGACCCGGGTGGGTCCGCAGAGACACCGCGTGATGGTGCGCCAGGCGTTCCCCTGGCCGACGCGCCTGACCGAGGCGGCCGACGCGCAGTCGCTCCGGGCGCGCGCGGCCCAGCGCCGCTTCGAGGCCCGCGCGCTGCGCCTGCGCGCCCAGGTCGCCGAGGCGTGGTGGCGGCTCTGGGCGGTGCGCGCGGTGCGCGAGGCGCAGCGGGAGCAGGTCGCGGTGCTCGACGGCGCGGCGGAGTCGGTGCGCGCGCGCCTCGAGGTCGGTCAGGCGACGCTGGCCGACGTCGCGCAGCTCGAGCTTCGACGGGCGCGCCTCGACGACGCGCTCGCAGGCCTGGACGAGGACGAGCGAGCCGCGGAGGCGGCGCTGCGCGCGGCGGTGTCGGCGGAGCCCGGCGAGGCGCTCCCCACCGTGTCCACCCAGCCCGAGAGCGCGCCGCCCCCTGCGATCGACGCCCTCCGCGAGCGCGTGCGCGCGCACCCGGAGCTGGCCGTGTACGCGACCCGCGCCGAGGCCCACGCGGCCGAGGCCCGCGCGCTCGAGGCGGACCGACTCCCGAGCTTCGTGGTCGGGCTGGACTGGATCGAGACGGGCGAGGCGATGATGCCCGTGCAGGGCAGCGGCGACGACGCGGTGATCCTCAACGTCGGCGTCAGCGTGCCGCTCTGGCAGGGCGCCTACGAAGGCCGTCAGCGCGCCGCGGAGGCGGAGAGCCTAGCCGAGCGCGCGGACGGCGAAGCGGCGCTCGACGCCGCCCTCTCGGCGCTCACCGCGGCGGAGAGCCGCATCCGAGACACGCACCGACGCTTGCGATTGTACGAGACCACCCTGATCCCGCAGGCGCGGAGCGCGTACGAGTCGGTCATCGGCGCCAACATGGTCGGCCGCGCGAGCGTGGCGTCGGTCTTGCTCGCGCAGCGGGAGCTCCTGGAGCTCGCCGTGGAGGCGGCGAGGGCGCGCGCCGAGCACGGCGTGGCGTGGGCGCGGCTGGAGGCCGCGGTAGGCGCGCCGCGCGAGGCGCTGGGAGCGCGAGACGAGAGAGGACCCGGCTCGAACGCGGCGGCGGACTCGGGAGCGGACTCGGACGCGGACTCGGATTCGGACTCGGGAGCGGACTCGGACGCGGACTCGGGTTCGGGCGCAAACGCGGACTCGGACGTGGACTCGGGTTCGGGTTCGGGTTCGGGCTCGGGTTCGGGTTCGGGTTCGGGTTCGGGTTCGGGAGCGGGTTCGGGAGCGGAAGCGGATGCGGGCGCGGATGCGGGCGCGGATGCGGGCGCGGATGCGGATGCGGATGCGGCAGCGGATGCGGATGCGGCAGCAGGCGCGGATGCGGCAGCGGGCGCGGATGCGGCAGCGGGCGCGGATGCGGCAGCGGCCGCGGATGCGGCAGCGGGCGCGGATGCGGAAGCGGTTGCGGCAACGGATGCGGCAGCGGGCGCGGATGCGGCAGCGGGCGCGGATGCGGATGCGGTAGCGGATGCGGATGCGGCAGCGGGCGCGGATGCGGCAGCGGGCGCGGATGCGGCAGCGGGCGCGGATGCGGCAGCGGGCGCGGATGCGGCAGCGGCAGCGGCAGCGGATGCGGCAGCGGGCGCGGATGCGGCAGCCGTTGCAGTCACAGTTGCGGATGCCGCAGCGGTCGCGGACACGGCAGCGGAGCGGGAGGCAGCCCGATGAAGGACCGAGCCCTGCATGCCCTGCCTTTCTTGGTGGGCCTCTCCCTCGTCGCCTTCGCGGCCTTCGCCATCGGCCGCTGCTCCGCGCCCGAAGACACGGCGCACGAGCACGCCACCGAGGACACCGTCTGGACCTGCTCCATGCACCCGCAGGTGCGTCAGCCCGAGGCTGGTCTCTGCCCGATCTGCGGGATGGATCTGATCCCCCTCACCGAGAGCAGCGCGCTCGCCTCCGACGAGGTGGCGCTCAGCCCGCGCGCGGCCGCGCTGGCCGAGATCCGGACCACCCCCGTGCGCCGCCTGCCGGCGTCGGGCGCGTCGATGCGGCTGCTCGGCCGGGTGGAGCTCGACGAGACCACGCTGGACACGGTCACCACGTGGGTCGGCGGGCGCATCGACCGCCTGCACGTGCGCGTCACCGGCCAGCGGATCCGACGAGGCCAGACCATCGCCACCCTCTACAGCCCGGAGGTCTACGCCGCGCAGCAAGATCTGATCACCGCGAGGCGTCAGCTCGAGCGGCTCGCGGGCGCGAGCGAGCTCGCCCGGGCGGGCGCGCAGGCCACGCTGGACTCGGCGCGACAGCGGCTGCGCCTGCTGGGGCTGCCCGACGCGGAGCTGCGCCGGCTCGAAGGGCAGGACGCGCCGTCGCGGCGCATCACGATCCGAAGCCCCTTCGGCGGCACGGTGATCGAGCGGCTCGCGACCGAGGGCGCCTACGTCGAGACCGGCTCGGCGCTCTACCGGGTCGCGGACCTCGACCGCCTCTGGGTGCAGCTGGACGCGTACGAGCCCGATCTGCCGCAGCTCTCGGTGGGGCAGACCGTGCGCCTCGAGGTGCAGGGCCTGCCGGGCGAGCCCCTCACGGGCCGCATCGCCTTCATCGATCCGGTGGTGGACGCGCGCACGCGGACCGCGCAGGTGCGGGTGGAGGTCTCGAACCCGGAGGGCGCGCTGCGGCCCGGCATGTTCGTGGAGGCCGCCCTCGAGGTCGCGGGCGACGCCGACGCGCCGCAGCCGCTGGTGATCCCGGCCAGCGCGCCGCTCTTCACGGGGCAGCGCGCGATGGTGTACGTGGCGCAGCCCGGCGCCGATCGGCCGACCTACCGCGCGCGGCCGGTGCGCCTCGGCGCTCGGGTAGGCGACGTCTATCCCGTCGTGGCCGGCCTCGCCGAGGGCGATCGCGTGGTCACCCACGGGGCGTTCGCCATCGACGCGGATCTGCAGATCCGAGGCGGCGAGAGCCTCATGAACAGCTCCGAGCACGACGCGTTCGGCGCCGCCGAGGCGGACGTGCCCGAGACGTTCCGCGCGGGGCTGCGGCCGATCCTCGAGGCCTACCTCGCGCTCCAGCGGGCGCTCGCCGACGACCAGCTCGAGACCACCATCGAGGCCGCGACCTCGCTCGAGCGCGCCGTGGCCGCCTTCAGCCCGAGCGAGCCCGAGCCGCTCGCGGCCCGCTACGCGCCCATCGCGGCGCGGCTCCGGATCGAGGCCCAGCGCGTCACCGCCGCAGCCTCCCTGGAGGCGGCGCGTGGCTCGTTCGAGCCCGCGAGCGCCGCGGTGGCCGACCTCCTCCGCGCCTTCGGCAACCCGCTCGAGACGCCCCTCCACCTCGCGCGCTGCCCCATGGCCTTCGACAACCGCGGCGCCGAGTGGGTGCAGGACGGCGAGACCATCGACAACGCCTACTTCGGCGCGTCCATGCTGACCTGCGGCTCCCTGCTGGAGACCGTCCCGCCAGGCGGCTTCCTTCCCGCGGAGGCGACCCGGTGAGCGCGCCGCTCGGAGAGGGCAGCGCGCTCTGGCGGCGACTCCTCGGCTTCTTCGTCGACGCCAAGCCGGTGGTGGGCCTGCTCGTCGGGCTGCTGATCGCCTTCGGGCTGCGCTACGCGCCGTTCGAGCTGCCCGGCGTGGAGGTCGCGGGGCGCGATCCCGTGCCGGTCGACGCCATCCCCGACGTGGGAGAGAACCAGCAGATCGTCTTCACGGAGTGGACGGGCCGCTCTCCGCGCGACGTCGAAGATCAGATCACCTACCCGCTCACCACCGCGCTGCTGGGCATCCCGCACGTCGAGACCGTGCGCAGCGCGAGCGCCTTCGGCTTCTCGACCGTCTACGTGATCTTCGACGACGACGTCGACTTCTACTGGTCGCGCTCGCGGGTCCTGGAGAAGCTCGCCGCCCTGTCCCCGGAGCTGCTCCCGGAGGACGTCTCACCCACCCTCGGCCCCGACGCGACCGCGCTCGGGCAGGTCTACTGGTACACGCTCGAGGGTCGGGACGCGGAGGGCCGCACCGTCGGCGGCTGGGACCTGCACGAGCTCCGCGCGATCCAGGACTTCACGGTCCGCTACGCGCTCCAGGCCGTCGACGGCGTCAGCGAGGTCGCCTCGGTGGGCGGGATGGTGCGCGAGTACCAGGTCGACCTCGACCCCGACGCGCTCAGGGCCCACGACGTCACGCTCGCGCAGGTGGCGGACGCGGTGCGGCAGTCCAACCTCGACGTCGGCGCGCGCACGATGGAGATCAACCGGGTCGAGTACCTGGTCCGCGGCGTCGGCTTCCTCGAGGATCTCGAGGACCTCGCGCAGGTGGTCGTCGCGTCGCGCGATCACACGCCCATCCGGCTCTCCGACGTGGCCCACGTGCACCTCGGGCCGGCCCCGCGGCGCGGCGGGCTCGACGACGCGGGCGCGGAGGTCGTGGGCGGCGTGGTGGTGGCGCGCTACCGGGAGAACCCGCTCGCGGTCATCGACGCGGTGAACGCGCGCATCGCGGAGCTGGCCCCGAGCCTTCCGTCCCGCACGCTCGAGGACGGCACGGTCAGCCGCGTCACGGTCGTCCCGTTCTACGAGCGCTCGCAGCTCGTGCACGAGACCATCGACACGCTGTCGACCGCGCTCTTCCACGAGATCCTGATCACCGTGCTGGTGGTCCTCGTGATGCTGCGCAACATGCGCAGCTCGCTGGTGATCAGCGCCGTGCTCCCCCTCGGCGTGCTGCTCGCGCTCGTCGCGATGAAGCTCACCGGGGTCGACGCGAACATCATGGCGCTGGGAGGGATCGCGATCGCGATCGGCACGATGGTCGACATGGGCATCGTGTTGACCGAGAACATCGGCCAGCACCTCGACGCCGCCCCCGCCGGCGCCGACCGCGGGCCGATCGTCGCCGAGGCCGCGGCCGAGGTGGCCCCCGCCGTGCTCACCTCGACGCTGACGACCGTCGTCAGCTTCCTGCCCGTGTTCGGGCTGACCGCGGCCGAGGCGCGCCTCTTCGTGCCCCTCGCCTTCACGAAGACCTTCGCGATGGTCGGCGCGCTGCTCCTCGCCCTCTTCGTCTTGCCCGCGTTCGCGCACTTCGCGATGCGGGAGCGCCCCGGCCGCGCGCGGGGCCTCGGCGCGCTGCTCCGGTTCGTGCACCTGCGCGACTGGGCGCTGATCGTGCTCGGCGCCGTCCTCGCCGCGTGGCACCTCCCGGCGGGGCTCTTCGTGATCGCGCTCGGCGCGGTGCGGCTCGCCAAGCCGCAGCTCGAGGCGCGCGCGGCGCGGTGGGTCGATCGCGTGGAGATCGTCGTCGGGGTCATCGTCGTCACCCTCGTGCTCGCGGACGCGTGGATGCCGCTCGGGCCGGGCCGCGGCCTCCTCCTCAACACGGTCGTCGTCGCCGCGCTGGTAGTCGGCGTGCTCGGGACCTTCCTCCTGTTCGAGCGCGCCTACCCGACGCTGCTCGCCTGGTGCCTGCGCCACAAGCTCGCATTCCTCTCGCTCCCCGCGCTGATCGTGCTCTTCGGGGTGACGGCGTGGCTCGGCTTCGACCGCGTCTTCGGCTGGCTCCCCGAGGGGACGCGCGAGAGCCGCCCGGTCGCGAGGCTCGCCGAGGATCTCCCGGGCTTCGGGCGCGAGTACATGCCCCCCTTCGACGAGGGCGCGTACCTCTACATGCCGACGACGATGCCGCACGCCTCGGTGGGAGAGGTGCGGGAGCGCATCGCGCAGATGGACGCCGCCATCGCCGCCATCCCCGAGGTCGATCGGGTGGTCGGCAAGTGGGGCCGCGTGGACAGCGCGCTCGACCCGGCGCCCGTCTCGATGATCGAGACGGTCATCACCTACGTGCCCGAGTATCGAATCGACGCGGACGGCCACCGCGTCCGACAGTGGCGCGACCACGTCCGCGACCCTCGGGACATCTGGGACGAGATCGTGCGCGCGGCCGCGAGCCCCGGGTTCACCAGCGCGCCCGTGCTCATGCCGATCAACGCGCGCATCGTCATGCTCCAGAGCGGCATGCGCGCGCCGATGGGCGTCAAGGTCCAGGGGCCCGACCTCGAGAGCCTGCAGACCTTCGGGCGCCGGCTCGAGGAGGCGCTCCGGGACGTGCCCGAG
This sequence comes from Sandaracinaceae bacterium, assembly GCA_040218145.1. GTDB lineage: Bacteria > Myxococcota_A > Polyangia > Polyangiales > Sandaracinaceae > JAVJQK01. The sequence goes on from JAVJQK010000074.1 coordinate 77,127, forward strand.
ATCCGCGGCGAGACCGTCTTCGCCGAGCGCGTCGTCGGCAAGCCCTACCTCGAGGTCGTGCTGGATCGCGAGGCGATCGGCCGCTTCGGCCTGCGGGTCGAGGACGTGCAGCGCGTACTGAGCATCGCGGTGGGCGGCATGCCGCTGACCCGCACCGTGGAGGGGCGCGAGCGCTTCGCGGTGCGCGTCCGCTACATGCGCGAGGAGCGCGACTCCATCGAGGCGCTGCGCCGCGTGATGGTGGCCGCGCCCGGGGGCGCGCAGATCCCGCTCGAGCAGCTGGCCGAGATCCGGCTGACCCAGGGCCCGCAGATGATCCGGAGCGAGGACACCTTCCCGACCAGCTACGTGCTCTTCGATCGCCGCGCGGACGTGGCCGAGGTCGACGCGGTGGAGGCCGCCCAGGCGCACCTCGCGCGGCTGGAGGCCGAGGGTCGGCTCGAGCGCCCCACGGGCGTGAGCTACGCGTTCGCGGGCACCTACCAGGCGCAGCTGCGGAGCGAGGAGCAGCTCTCGGTGCTCATCCCGGTGGCCCTCAGCCTGGTCCTCCTGCTCCTCTACCTGCAGTTCCGTCGCGTCAGCACGACGCTCATCATCTACACGGGCGTCGCGGTCGCGGTGAGCGGCGGCTTCATCCTGCTCTGGCTCTACGACCAGCCCTGGTTCCTGGACCTGACCCTCTTCGAGATCTCGCTCCGCGAGCTCTTCCAGGTGGGCACGGTGAACCTCTCGATGGCGGTCTGGGTCGGGGTCATCGCGCTGATCGGCGTCGCCACCGACGACGGCGTGGTGATGAGCACCTACCTTAAGCAGCGCTTCGACGAGAGCCCCGCCCCCGACGAAGACGCCGTGCGCGCGCGCGTGCTCGAGGCGGGGCTGCGCCGCGTGCGGCCCTGCCTCATGACCACCGCGACCACCATCCTCGCGCTCGTCCCCGTCCTGACCTCACAAGGCAGAGGAGCCGACGTGATGGTCCCCATGGCGCTCCCGAGCGTGGGCGGCATGGCGTTCGAGCTCGTCACCCTCTTCGTCGTGCCCGTGCTGTACTGCTGGGTCGAGGAGCTCCGCGTCCGCCGCGACGCCCTGCCCTCGGATCCTGGCTTGGCAGACCGGCTCGGCGTCCTATTTCCTCTCGCGCGGCGCTCGCGCGGGAGCCAACCCGAACCCGAAGAAGAGACCCCGACATGAAGCACACACTGATGGCGATCGCGCTCCTCTCCCTCTCGGCCTGCTTCCTCTCCGCCTGCGGCGGCGAAGAGGCTTCATCCGATGACGGACGAGTGCACATCGAGGTGAACGCCAGCGGCTACGAGCCCGCGCAGGTGCAGGCCACCGCCGGCCAGCCCCTGACCCTGGTCTTCACCCGCACCACCGACGAGGGCTGCGGCCAGGAGCTGGCGATCCCGGCCCACGACATCCGTCGCCGCCTCCCCCTCGACGAGCCGGTCGAGGTGACGATCACGCCCACCGAGGCGGGCGAGCTCCGCTTCACCTGCGGCATGGACATGTACGACGGCGCGATCGTCGTCCGCTGACCCATCGCCGCGAGGGAAAGCCCCCCTTTCCTCCGCCTGCGACCACGTGAAAGAATCCCCCGAGATGAGCATCACCGAGGAGCTGAAGCGCAGCATCGAGGCCTGGAAGGCGGACGACCCGGACGCGGAGACCGTGTCCGAGCTCGGCGCCCTGCTCCAGGCCGGCGACGCGGACGGGCTGGAGGATCGCTTCCGGGGGTCGCTCCAGTTCGGCACGGCGGGGCTGCGCGGCCTGCTCGGCGCGGGCCCCAACCGCATGAACCGCAAGGTCGTGCTCCGGGCGACGGCCGGGCTCTGCGCGCACCTCCTCGAGACGGTGCCGGACGCGAAGGAGCGCGGGGTCTGCATCGGCTTCGATGGCCGCAAGAACAGCCAGGTCTTCGCGGACGACGCGGCGCGCGTGGTCGCCGGCTTCGGCATCCGGGTCTACGCGTTCGATCGCGTGGTGCCGACGCCGGTGCTCGCCTTCAGCTGCCTCGACAAGCGCGCGGCGGCCGGCATCATGGTCACCGCGAGCCACAACCCGCCGGCCTACAACGGCTACAAGGTCTACTGGGAGAACGGCGCGCAGATCATCCCGCCGATCGACGGCGGCATCGCGAAGGCGATCGCGGCCGTGGGCGGGGTGGCGTCCATCCCGCAGAAGGATCTGGGCGAGGCCGAAGACGAGGGCCTCTACACGATCCCCTCCGACCAGCTCGAGCGGCGGTACCTCGACGGGGTGCGCGCGCTCCAGGTGCACCCGGGCCTGCCGCGCGACGTGTCGATCGCCTACACGGCGCTGCACGGGGTGGGCAACGCGCTCGCGCTCGCGGCGCTGGCGGACGCCGGCTTCACGAACGTGCACTCGGTCCCCGAGCAGGCCGAGCCAGACGGCGCGTTCCCCACCGTCGAGTTCCCCAACCCGGAGGAAGCCGGCGCGATGGATCTCGTGCTCGCGCTCGCCGAGCAGCGGGGCACCGATCTCGTGATGGCGAACGATCCCGACGCGGATCGCCTCGCGGTGGCGGTGCGGAGCCGCGACGGCGGCTACGTCCAGCTCACCGGGAACGAGGTCGGCGCGCTGCTCGGCCACTACCTGCTGGACCAGGGCCCGGCCGGAGACGGGCGCGTGGTCATCAACACCATCGTCAGCTCGCCGATGCTCGGCGCGATCGCGGAGCAGCACGGCGCGCGATGGGAGCAGACCCTCACCGGCTTCAAGTGGATCGCCAACCGCGCGATGGAGCTGAACAAGAAGGGCGAGGCCCGCTTCGTCTTCGGCTACGAGGAGGCGCTCGGCTACACGGTGGGCCGCCTCGTCCGGGACAAGGACGGCATCGGCACCGCGGTGGTCTTCGCGGACATGGCCGCGTGGTGCAAGAGCCGCGAGCGCACCCTGCTCGACGAGCTGGAGCAGGCGTGGCGCCGCTACGGCATGTACCTCAGCCGCCAGGTCTCCGAGGTGCACCCGGGCGTGGAGGGGGCCGAGAAGATCCGCGCCGCCATGGAGACGGTGCGCAAGGCGCCGCCCGCCGTGATCGGGGGCCACGAGGTGACCGCGCGGCTCGACATCCTCACCGCCGAGCGCACGACGAAGGACGGCGCCACGAGCGCCATCGATCTGCCGAAGGGCAACGTGCTCGCGTTCGAGCTCGCCGGAGGCCACCGCGTGATGCTCCGCCCGAGCGGCACCGAGCCCAAGATCAAGTACTACTTCGACGTCCGCGTGGACATGCAGGACGGCGAGACCGTGGACGCGGCCAAGGCGCGCGGCGAGGCGCTGCTCGACGCGCTCGCCGACGGCCTCGCCGCGCTCACGGGCTGACCTCCACGCGCACAACCGAGCCTGACGCCACCTCGACGGCCGGTGGCGCGCCTTGGCCGTGCGGTCCGCGCAGAGTAGGCTCGCGGCATGCTTCGATCGGTGCTCGTGCTGGCGTGCCTCGTGATCGCCCTGCCGCTTCTCCCGGGGGCCGCCTCGGCCCAGGAGGAGGAGCTGTCGGCGATCCGCGAGCTCATCTTCCAGGCGCGCTTCGAGGCCGCGGTGCAGCAGGCCAACGCGCTCCTCGAGCGATCGGATCTCGAGGCGGCGGAGCGCAACGCCGCCCTCGAGGTCCTGGCGACGGCGCAGCTGGCCAACCGCCAGGACGGCCCCGCCAGCGAGACCCTGCGGCTGCTCTACAGCCGTGACCCGGGGCACCGGCTGACGGATCCGGACGCGAGCCCGCCCGTGATCAGCGCGTTCGCGAGGGCGCGCGAGGCGGCCCCGACGCCGATCACCGTCTCGCTCCAGCACGAGCCGCCAGCCCTGACGCGACGCGAGCCGCCGAGCATCGAGGTGCGGGTGGCGGAGGGCGCGGACGCGATCGCGGAGCTCCGCCTCGTCTACCGGATCGCCGGCGAGGGCGAGTCGCGTGCGGTGATGAGCCGCCGCGACGATGGCACCTACCAGGCCCGCATCCCCGTGGTGGGCGACGCCTCGAGCTCGACCGACGTGGCCTATCACGTCGTCGCGCTGGCCCCGTCGCAGGCGGAGCTGGGCGCGATCGGGTCGTCGGCGCAGCCGCTCCAGGTGCGCATCCCGGCCGAATCGCGCGGGCAGGCAGGCGCGCAGGGGAGCGGACAGGTCGTCGTGCAGCAGGCGCCGACCGCAGCGCCGGCCGAGCCGGGCGGAGGCAGCGTGGCCGAGGAGTGGTGGTTCTGGACGCTGATCGCCGCGCTCGTCATCGGCGGCGTCACCGTGGGCGTCGTGATCGGGACCTCCCAGGGCGGTCCCGAGCCGGGCACGCTCGGCAGCGTCCAGCTGATGCAGGTCGAATTCTGAGATGCGGCGGGCGCTGTCGGCCGCCGCGCTGACCCTGCTGGTGTTCGGGTGCGAGCGCGACGCGCCGACCCCGGCGCCTCGCGCCGAAGACGACGCCGAAGATCACGCGGAGGGAGACGCCCCTCGCCCCGCGCGCGGCGGAGGCGCCCGCGACTGCGCCGACGGCTCGGACGACCCCGAGCAGATCGTCCTCTACATGGAGAGCGCCGAGGGTGGCAACCTGGCCGGCGCCATCGCGGGCCTCGAGGCGCTCGCCGGCGCGCACCCGGGGTCGGCCACGGCGCGGGTGCGGTTGGGTGAGCTGCTGCTACGCGACCGGGCCCCGGCGCGCGCGCGGCCGTTCTTCGCGCGGGCCCTCGCGCTGCACGACGAGGGCTGCACCCTCGCGCCCCGGGACGAGTGGGCGGCGGCGGAGGGCGTGGCGCTGACCGAGATGATGACCGGCGACTACGCCGACGCGGTGCCGCGGCTGCGCGCCTCGCTCGGGCGCTGGCCCGGCGCGACGCCGACCCGCTACAACCTCGCGTGCGCGCTGTGTCAGACGGGGGACCTCGACGGCTGCGAGCGCGAGCTGCGCACCGTGCTGCGCCCCGAGGCCGCGCTGCCCGCGTTCCTGGTCGATCAACGACGCCCCGCCGATCACTACCAGCGCATGCTCGCGTCCGACCCGGACCTCGCCCCGCTGCGGGCCGACGAAGCCCGTCTGGCGCGCGTGCTGGCCGCGCCGCGGTAGGCGCGCCGCTACTTCTTCTGGTCGAGCAGCGCCTTCGCGAGGGCGCCCCACTTCTCGGCCTCGCGACGCTCCTTGTCGGCGTTCTGCAGCATCATCTGGTGATGCCGGCGCAGCGCGTTCGGCCCGTCCGGGTCCGGCACGCTGAGCCAGAGCTTGTGCGCGCGGCGTCGGTGGTACTCGCTGATGCCGCGGCCCACGACGACGGCCCCCGCGGTGTCGATCGGCTCGTGGAAGTCGCCCGGCAGCTTCATGTGCCGACGGAAGCGGCCCACGTCGACGCGCACCAGGAACGAGAGCCGGCGCAGATCCGCGAGCGTGAGGTGCGGCAGGATCTCCCCGCGGTCCAGGTCGACCCCCGCCTTGCGCGCGTCGAGGACGACCTCGCGACGCAGGTCGGCGTCGGGCAGCTCGATGACGAGCTCGCGGATCGGCTCCTCGACCCGCATGCGGTCGAGCCCGCGCAGCTTCCCCGTGACCTTGCTGACCCCCGCGACCGCTGACTTCCAGCGAAAGCGCTCGGGTACCCGCGACCGCACCACGCGGACCGCGGTCTTCAGCTCGCCGCGGCGCGCGTGGAAGCTGACCGCGTCCGTGACTCTGGACCCTTCGAACATGCGTCGACCTCCGACCTCGGTGCATCGCCCGGATGGGCCGGTCGGGTCAAAAAAGGTGCGCTCGGTCACTCGGTCGGCGCGACGCTCGCGGTGACCTCGAAGGGGTACTCGATCTGGATCGATTCGCGGCTGAAGCGCGGAAAGCGGACGCCGCGCACGTGACCCTCCATGCAAGCCGCATAGTCGGCGCCGGCGTGCTCTCCGAGCAGCTCGGCCTCGCTGACGGCCCCGGTCGCGCCCTCGATCAGCATGCGGAAGCGCAGGGTCGCGCTCAGCTCCGGGTTGCACGCCCCGAGGCGGCCGGCGACCGGCGCGAGGGTGCGCACGATGTCCGCGCGCCCCGGCGTCTCGGGCAGGGTCGGTCCGCTCGGCGGCGGCGGAGCGGGCGCGGCCCGCGTCGGGAGAGCGCTCGCGAGGCCCGGGCTCGGCGCCGGCGCGGGCTCGGGCTCAGTCGCGGGCGCAGGTGCAGGTGCGGGCCGCGGGCCGAGCCGCGCGAGGCCGTCCCGCGCGACGCGGGTCCCGGGGTCGATCGCGAGCGCGCGACGATACGACGCGGTGGCCGCGCCGACGTCTCCCGCCCGCTCCTGCGCCGCGCCGAGCGCCGCGAAGAAGCCCGCCTGAGAGGGCGCGAGCTGCGTCGCGCGGACGTACGCCTCCACCGCGCCGCGGGCGTCGCCCTGCGCGAGCAACGAGGCGCCGAGCCCGGCGTGCGCCGCGGCCTCTCCCGGCTGACGCGCGACGACCTCGCGGTAGGCGGCGGCGGCGAGCGGGAAGCGACGCGCGCGGAAGTGCTCGCGCGCCTGCGCACGCCACCGCGCCGCCTCCTCGTCCGCGCTCGGGCGCGTCAGCGCCGCCAGCTCGTCGGTCGCGTCGGCGCGCCCCGGCTGCAGCGTCAGGGCCATGCGATAGGCGGCCTCGGCCCCCGCGCGGTCTCCGCCTCGCGCCAGCGCGCGCGCCAGCCCGACCTGCAGATCGGCGTCTCGCGGGGCGAGGCGCGCGGCGCGTCGGTAGGCGTCCGCCGCGGCCATCCAATCGCCCTGCTGCATCCGGCTCACCGCGAGGCCCTGCCAGCCGCCGACGTAGCCCGGCTCCTGCTCGGTGACCCGCGCGTAGGCCTGCGCCGCGTCCGCCCAGCGCCGCGCCTGGTAGTGGTCGCGCGCGCGCCGCATCACGGCGTCACGCGACATCGGCTCGACGACGCGCTGGCCGTGGGCCCAGCGCAGCAGGGGCACCGCCGCGCCGCGCACCCCGAAGGTCTCCTGCACGATGGCAGGCGCGTTGCGGCCCGCCCGCCGCCCGACCTCGCGGACCACGCACTGGACCATCCCGCTGGTGGGACCGAGGTGCCACGCGCGCACCTGGGCCCCCAGATCCGTCAGGCCACCGGGACACGCGGCGAGGAGCGCGCCGAGCCGCCGGCCACGAGGGGTCTCGTCGATCGACGACGGCACGGACAGGAGCACCGCGTGCATCGCGTCCCGCACCTCCCGGGCCTGCGCCGCGCTCAGGCCCGCCTGGCTCAGCTCCTGCTCGAGGGCGGCGCCGTCCTCGGGCGGCAGGTGCGGCAGGTCCGCGTCCATGCGGAGCGACGCGGCGACGAGCGCGTCGCAGTCGCCCATCGGGAGGCGCAGCGTGCGCGCGCAGAAGAGCGCGGGCTCCTGTCCCGACGAGAACAGGTCCTCGAGGTTCGGCTCCGTGAGCCCCTGTGCGAGCCGCGCGAGCACCTGACGCAGGCGCGCGTCGTACTCCGCGCGCGTGTCCCCGGGGCCGCCGAACAAGCGCACCCCGAGCCGCTGACGCAGCAGGTCATAGCCGTCCCCGCCGCTCCGCGCGTTCTCGACCAGGCGCTCGTGGGCCAGCCGCGCCAGCGCCCGCGCGGGACCCCGCTCCATGCGCCCGTGCGTCACGAGACGCCGCACGGCCCCGGCGCTCTGCGCGTGGCCCATGGCCGGCGTGAGACACACCAGCGCGAGCAGACAAGCCTGCCAGATACTCTTCATGTCGCCCCCAGGTACGCCGAAGGTGTGCTCGAAGTTCCTACGGCGGCAAGCCGGCGAGGAGCTGCAGGAGCAGATCGGCGCGCACGCCCCAGGCGTAAGGGGTCTCACTCTCGACCGTGCGGGCGACGCGGGTGTTCGTGTCGACGACGCGCCGCCGGGCCCGGTAGTTGCCCGCGTTGATGGCCACGACGCGGCCCTGACGGTCGAAGATGGGGGAGCCCGCGGTGCCCTCGTCCGAGAAGGCGCTGTGGGAGACCAGGTGGCGGAGCGCGGCGTTGCCGGGGTCGCTCCCGTCGAAGGCGGTGAGCCGGCCCACCACCCCGGTCGAGATGCCCGCGGCCGGGGCGCCCTCCTCCGCGATCGCCGCCGGGAAGCCCAGCACGAACACGTCGTCGCCGGTTCGCAGCGCGACCAGCTGCGCCATGTCCGCCAGCTGCGCCTGCTGTGAGGTCGGGGCGCTGACCCGGAGCAGCCCCACGTCGGGGCTCGCGGGCACGTCGGACGCGTACTGGGGGTGGCGCCACATCCGCTCGATCTGGAGCGCCGCGCCTCCGCCGTTCGGGACGGCGCGGACCTCGCGGCTGCGCGTCATCTCTCGCTCGAGCGCGCCGACGCAGTGCGCCGCGGTGGCCAGGATGCGCTCGCGCACCGCGAACGCGCTGCAGATCACCTCTCGCTGGCCGCCGCTGCGCGTGGAGAGCAGCACCCAGACCGCCTGCCCGTTCTGCTCGGCGATGACGGTCCCGGTGGCCGACTGCTCCTCCGAGAGCTGGTCGTTGAGGGACTGGATGCGCTGCTCGAGCTCCTGTCGCTCGGTCGACTCGTCCACGCCGAGGTCGGCGATCTCACGCTGGAGCCGTACGTTCTCGTCGCGGAGCGACTGCTCTTGCCAGCGCGCGTAGAAGAACAGGGCGATCACCGCGCCCAGCGTCAGGAACAGCAGGAGGCCGAGCAGGCCCATCGCGATCTTCAGGCCCCGCGAGCTCGACTGCGCGGCCTCGTGCGCGACGGCGCGGATGAACGCGGTCGAGCGGTTGCCGCCCTGCTGCCGCTGCGCGTCGGCCTGCTGGAGCGCGGCCTGGATCATCATGCCGACCGTGCGCTGCCCGTAGCGCGGCCCTCCGGAAGGCGGGGCGGACATCGGCGGCCCATGTGGAGGCGCGTGTCCGGGCGGCGCGTACCCCGGGGTCGAGATCGGCGCCGGGCTCGGCTGCCCCGCGAAAGGCGAAGGCGGCGGCGTCGGGTGCGCGACCTGTCCGAGCGCGGGCGGCTGGATCGCGTCGTACTTCTGCTCCACCGGCGTGGCCGGCCCCGTCGCCCACGCCCCGGGGGCGCTGACCGGTGTCGCCTCGGCCGTCATCTGCCCAGGCCGGCCGGGAGAGCTCCCCGGGAGCTCCACCCGCACGCGCGGCCCGCCGACCCCGAACTCGATCTCGTCGCCGTCGGTGAGCGTGTGGCGCGTGACCGGCTGACCACGCACGAGCGTCCCGTTGCGGCTGCCCACGTCGACGAGCACCCAAGCCCCGGACTCGCGCCGGATCTCGGCGTGGCGCCCGGAGGCGTCCAGGTCCGCGTGCGGGTCGAAGGCGACCTCGTTGTCGGGCAGGCGCCCCAGCCGGATCACGTCACGGTCGAGCTCGAGCACCCGGCCCGTGTGCGCACCGAACGTCTGGTGGAGGCGGATCATCGGGGCCCGCCGCGGTGTCAGAAGGGATTGGAGGGCAGAGGCCCGTCGCGCTGACCGCTGCGACCGCCCGAGCGTCCGCTCCCACGCTGCGGCCGCTGGGTGTTGGGCTCCGGTCGGCGCGTCTCCGGCGGAGGATCGGCCGGACCCTCCACCTCGAGCTGACCGGCCGGCACGCTCAGGTCGACGTCGACGGCCGAGCCAGCCTCCAGCGTCACGGTCTGGCGGGCGACCTGGGCCTCCCCGTCGCGCGCCTCGAGCTCATACGCTCCCGGCGGCAGCTCCAGCTCCATGCCGTCCTCGAGCGGCCCGTGCAGCTGCCCGTTCACGTACAGGGTGCCCGCAGACAGATCGGTCGAGATCGCGATGGAGCCCTGATCCGCCGTCTCGGACGGCAGCGCCTCGGCCGTCGGCTCGTCGAGGGTCTCGTCCTCCAGCGGGACGGGGACCTCTTCCTGTCCGATGGGCTCCTCCACGATGGGCTCGGGCGGCGTCGCGTCGCCGTCGGCCGCGCCGTCGGTGCCGAGCCCCCTCATGGCCAGCCACGCCCCCGCGATGAGCGCGAGGAGCACGATGACCAGCAAGAGCAGGACCCACGCCTTGCTCCCACCAGAGGAGGGCGAGGCGACCTCGACGTCGTTCGGATCGCCGTTGCGCTTGACGTCCGCGCCGGGCTTGGTCGCCCCGGCCTTCATCGACGTCTCGCGCGGAGGCATCGAGGGATCGCGCCCCGACTCGTCGGGCGGGAGCGGATACTGCTGGTAGAGCACCTTCGCCGACTCGGCCTCGGAGAGCCCGTCCCCGTCGAAGTCGGCGATGATGACCGTGATGTTGTCGTGGCCGCCGCCGGCGTTGGCCATCTGGATGAGCTTCTGCGACGCCTCCTCTTGAGGCCGGGTGCCTTGCAGCACCTCCTTCATCATGTCGGCGTGCACGAGCCCGCAGAGCCCGTCCGAGCACATCATCAGCCGGTCGCCCTTGCGGACCTCGAGGAAGGTCAGGTCGACCGTGACCTCTTCGGTGGTGCCGAGCGCCTGGAGGATGATGTTGGAGTGCTCGAAGGCCTCCGCCTCTTCCTCCGTGAGCTGACCGGCCTCGATGAGCTGGTTCACCAGGGACTGGTCCTTGGTGATCATCTCGAACTGATCGCCGCGCAGGATGTAGGCGCGGCTGTCGCCCACCTGCCCCACGAAGAGCACGTTGTCCACGAGGCCGGCCACGGTGGCCGTCGTGCCCATGCCCCGCCGGGTGCGGTCCATCTTGGCCGCGCTGAAGATGCGGTAGCCGGCCTCCTCGATCGCGCGGACGAGGCGACGCGCGAAGTCGTCGCGGTCGCCCGGCGTGGCGCTGCTCATCACCTCGTGCACGGTGTCGACGGCCATCTGGCTCGCGACCTCGCCCGCGGCGGCGCCGCCCATTCCGTCGCACACGGCGAAGATCAGGCCCCGCTCGCCCACGACGGTCTCGCGCGGCGTCTCGTTGTCGCGCACCTCCGCGTCGAGGTCGGCGACGGTGAAGTTGTCCTCGTTGTGCTCGCGCACGAGGCCGACGTCCGTGCGGCCGTAGTAGACGACCTCGATCGGTCCGGGCTCGGCGCTCGACGAGACCTCGAGGGTCGCGTCTTCGAGCGTCGCGGTGGGATCGTCCGCGGCGGGCGCGTCGGCGCCAGCCGCGTCCGGCTCCTCCGCGGCCGGCTCGGCCGGCTCACCGTCGCCATCGGCGTCCGACGCGACGACGACGGCCGGCTCCGCGGGCAGCGGCGGCTCGGACACCAGCGGCGGCTCGGCCGCTTGGGAGCCGGCCGCTTGGGAGCCCGCCGCTTCGGAGCCCGCCGCTTCGTCCGGCGTCGGGGGAGAGGCGTCCGCGCTCGGTCCGCCGTTCGACCCGTGGGCCGGGGTCGCCGCCGGTAGGCCGGCCCAGCGCCGCGTGAGGTCGGCGAACGAGCCGGGCCCGCTGCGGAACCCGTCGGCGCCGTTGATGGGGGAGGCCGTCGCCGGTTCGGGCGCGCCCGACGCGAGCGGCGGCTCGCTCACCAACGGCGGCTGCTTGGCCGCGCCCTTGGCCTGCTGGTCGGTCTGCGCGCAGCCGGCCTCGGCCGCGGGGGCCGGCTCGCCGCCCGCCTCGGTCTGGTCGTCCACCTCGGCGAGGGCCGCCACGACGGCGTCGGTGAGGCTGGACCCCGAGTGCGAGGCCGGACGCTTGGACTTCTTACCGCTCATGCGGCGCCTCCGGACTCGAAGCGGAAGAGGTGCCGGCCGACACGGAATTGGTCGCCGGGGCGGAGGGCGCGCTCGCCCCGGAATCGCACCGCGGTCCCGTTGGACGAGCCGAGGTCGCGGAGCACGAAGCGGCGGCTCGCTCGATCGACGGTGATCGCGGCGTGTCGTCGAGACATGAAGGGGTCATCCGTGAAGACCAGGTCACCCTGTTCCCGGCCGACCACGGTCTCGTCACGATACAGGTAATGCACGTCCCGGCCCACCCCTTCCGTCGTGTACTGGACCAGGCGCGCGATGCGCTGCACCTCGGGGGTACCGAAGACCATCACTCCATGTTGTGTCGCGGGACCCAGGGGTAGCTCCGTCTCGGCCAGCACCTCGAACCGGAGGACCTGCTGACCGAGCAGCATCATATCACCGTCGGACAGGTCCACGGGCTCCCGGATGCGGACATAGACCCCGTTGACGCTGTCGAGGTCGCGGATCAGCAGCTGTCCGGCCTTCTGAACGACCCGGGCGTGACGCGGGGAGAGGTAGGGATCGTCGCCGAGGATGATCTGGCCCTCCTCGCGGCCGATGTCCGTGACCTCGCCATAGATGGGGTAGCGGCGCCCGTCCGAGCCGTCTTTGAGGATCGAGACGAGGGTGAGCGGCGCCGTGCCGTCCGCGGTCGCGACCGGGCGGGGTCGCTCCGACGGCGCGCGCTGCACGGCCGGGGCGGCGGCCACGGGCGCCGAGGCGATCGGCGCGGCGGCCACGGGCGCCGAGGCGACGGGCGCCGCAGCGACGGGCGCCGCGGGTGGCGCGTCCGGCTGCGCGGCCGGCGCGTCCGCGTAGCGGGCTCCGCAGAACTTGCAGAACTCCGCGCCCGGATCGCCCACGCCGTAGCAACGCCAACAGACGGTGCCCTTGCCACCGGCGGCGGCGGCGGGTGGGGCCGCAGCGGCCGACGGGGGCGACGCCGCCGCCTCGGCCTCGAGCTGGAACCCGCAGTTGTTGCAGAAGCGCATGTGCGTGGCGTTCGTCGCCCCGCACCGCGGACATGGCCGCTGATCACTCTTGCCACGATCGCGCGACAGGCCCGTGGGAGGTGTGGCCATGCGGCTCGCTCCCTCGGCCGGTTTCCAGTCCCCCATGCGTGAGCCGCAGTCCTGGCAATACAGGCTCGACTCGGGGTTCTGTGCGCCGCAGTTCTTGCAGACGACCATGCCGCGCGCAGTGGAACCCGGGGCGGGGGCGCACGTCAAGCACGACGCCGTCGCGGGCGCTCGGTCAGTCTCCGCTGGAGGCGACGATGACCAGCCCGACGTGGACCTGGAGGGCGAAGTTGAGCCCGAGGCCCTCCGACCGACGGGTCCGATCGCGGCCCGTGATGAAAGGGCTCGTGGTGAAGAGCCAGCCCGAGAGCCCGGCGTCGAGGGAGACCGACTCGGTCAGCTCGAGCTCGAGCCCCGCCCCCGCCTCGAGCGCGCCCCCGATGGTCGACACGAGGCCGCTGTCGCCGAAGACGAGGGCGCCCGCGCCGATGTGCACCGACGGATGCCACTGGTGCTCGTACGCGAAGACGTACCTCAGGGCGGCCCGCACGGCCTGGACCACGCCCAGCTCGAACACGCCGCCGCTGTCGACGAACCAGGCGTCGTAGCCGACCAGCACGCCGAGCCCGAAGGGCCAACGCCGCTCGATCTCGATGCCCGCCGCCGCGCCCGCGCCCAGCACGCAGAGGGAGTCCCCTGGGCAGATGTCGGTCTTCTCGAGCGGGAACATCCCCGCGAGGCGCACCCCGACGAGGAGCTCGGGGTCGCGATCGATCGGGGCCGGCGGAGGCTCGACGTGGCGCGCCCTCGCCGCGCCCGCCGACTCCTGCGCGGAAGCGTGCAACGGACCCATCACGGCCAGCCCGAAGACCCACACGAACAGCGCGTGACGACGCATCCGGAGCATGGTAACGCGGGCCTCGAAGAAGGGCCCGAATCGTGGGAACCGGACCGTGTTGACAGGGTGGTCCCCCCTCCTATATTCGAGCCGCCGTCAGTTTCAGAGAAGGGCCTTTGGGATGGAAATCTACCTGCGAAAGCGCGCCGTCCGGCAGATTCGGCTCTCGGCCACGGATGCGATCGAGGAGGGTGACACCGACACCCTCCGCGAAGACATCATGGACGCTTTCAACGACGAGCAGATCGAGGAGATCGAGCGACGCATCGACTCCGGCGACTTCTACGAGTTCGTCTCCGACGTGCTCGACGAGTGGGCGGGCGACGAAGTCGACGACCTCTTCGAGATCCTCGAGCAGGCGCTCTCCGACGTCGACGTGGAGGTCAAGTACAACGACCCCGAGTTCGACGACGACGAAGAGGAAGAAGAAGACGAGGAAGAGGACCTCGACGACTACGACGTCGAGGAGCCGGCCGAAGAGGAGCTCTAGCTCCGGCCGACGTCCTCTCCGAGGTCGGCCTCCGCGCCAAGAGGGCGCGCGTTCCCGCGGGACGCGCGCCTTTTCTTCGTCAGGGCTGCGCGAAGGACTGCGCTGCGAAGGACTGCGCTGAGAAGGACTGCGCCGCGAGAGACACGGTCAGGACAGCGCCGCGAGGGCCCGGTCGATGTCTTCGCGCGTGATGTGCAGGTGCGTGACCGCGCGCACCATCGTCGACGTCATCGCGTTCAGGAGCACCCCGGCCTGGCGCGCGCGCTCCACGAAGCCGTGCGCGTCCTCCACGTCGAAGCAGACGATGTTGGTGTGCACGCGGTCGACCTCGATGGACACCTCGTCGAGCTGCGCCAGGCCCTCCGCGAGCCGGCGCGCGTTGTCGTGGTCCTCGGCGAGGCGCCCGAGGTTGTGCTCGAGCGCGTGCAGCGCGGCGGCGCAGAGGACGCCGACCTGGCGCATCGCCCCCCCGAGCATCTTGCGCTGCCGACGCGCCTCCTCGATGGCCGCGCGGCTGCCCACGATGGCGGAGCCGACCGGCGCGCCCAGCCCCTTCGAGAAGCAGACGCTCACCGTGTCGAAGCCGGCCGCGAGGGACGCCGGGCTCACTCCATCGCGCACGGCGGCGTTCCAGATCCGCGCTCCGTCGAGGTGGGTCGCGAGGCCGAGGGCCTTGGCCCGGGTGATCACGCGCGCCTGCTGCGCCGCCGGCCACACGACGCCCCCGCCCCGGTTGTGGGTGTTCTCGAGCGCCACCAGCCGCGTGCGCGGCATGTAGAACGCCGCGGGCGGGCGGAGCGCCGTCTCCAGCTCGGGCACATCGAAGAGCCCGCCTCGCCCCGCGATCGAGAACTGCACCCCGGCGATCGCCGCCGCCGCCCCCGACTCGTAGAGCATGCAGTGGGCGTCCTCCCCGACGACCACGTCGTCGCCCGGGCGACAGTGCACGAGGAGCGCGATCTGGTTGCCCATCGTGCCCGAGGGGACGAAGAGCGCCGCCTCCTTGCCGAGCAGCTCCGCCACCCGCGCCTCGAGCGCACGCGCGGTGGGGTCTTCGCCGTAGATGTCGTCGCCCACCTCCGCCTGCGCCATCGCTTGGCGCATCGCTGGGTCGGGTCGGGTGACGGTGTCCGATCGGAGGTCGATTGTGCTCATGGGCCGCGAGCCTATCGCGTCCAGCGGGCGCTCAGGAGGACGCGCGCACCGAGCCTTCGCGGGGCCGGCGGAGCGCGGCGCGGATCGTCTGCAGCACGTGGTCCCGGCGGAAGGGCTTCTCGAGCAGCGGGAAGCGCTGCGAGTCGACCAGCGCCCGCGCGCGGGGCGTGAACGCGCCCCCGGTCATCAGGACCACGCGCTCCGACAGATCGGGGCGGCGCGCGTCGATGTGCTCCACCAGGTCCATGCCGGTCACGTCCGGCATCATGAGGTCGGTGATCACGAGGTCGGGGCTCGCGCTGGCGAGCGCCCCGAGCACCTCGGCGGGACCGACGACGCGGACCTCGTAGTCGGCGCGCAACATGCGCTCGAGCGCGCGCGCCACGAGCGGCTCGTCGTCGACCACCAGGATGGAAGCCCGCCCGGCGATCTCGGCGTCCGGCAGGGGTGAGACGGCGCGGGCGAAGATGCCGGTCGGCAGGCCCACGGGCATCGAGATCCGGAGCCGCTTCTCCCCCGCGTGGCGCAGCACGTCGAGCTCGCCCCGGTGGTCCGCGACGACCTGGTGCGCCACCGCGAGCTCGAGCGCGGCCGGCTCGTCGCCGAGCTCGAACGGGTCCAGGCCCGCGACGCTCGGCGCGTTGGTCGGGTAGGCGATCTCGAGCACGACGCGGTGGCCGTCCACGCGCGCCTCGAGCCCGATGGCACACTCCGCGCGCGCCTCGATCGCCGCGCGCGCGAGCAGCCTGGTGAACATGCGCAGGAGCGTCTCGGGCCGCCCCGCGATGCGCGGCAGGGCGTCACCGCTGCGGCGCACCGGGACCTCGACCCCCGTCTCCGACACCGCCGCGCGCTGGGCCGCGTCGAGGAGATCTCCGAGCTCGATGGCCGCCTCTTGTTCGTGCCGTCCGCCGGCGAGCAAGGCCAGGTCGGAGACGATGTCGGCCGCGCGCATCGCGCTGTCGTACGCGCGCTGCGCCGCCTGGAGCAGCTCGTCCAGGTCCACCGCGCGATCGCGCGGCCCGAGCCCCTCGACGACCTCCCCCAAGCCGTCCAGCACCACCGTCAGCGGGTTGTTGATCTCGTGCGCGACGCCTCCGGCGAGCGCGCCCACCGCGGCGAGCTTCTCCGCCCGCGCGAGCTGCCGCTCGAGGCGGCGGCGTTCGGATAGATCGCGCCCCAGCACGGCCGTCGCGGGCTCGCCGTCGAAGGTCACGCGGATGGCGGCGACCTCCGCGATGACCTCGGTCCCGTCGGCGCGAACGAGCGACTCCTGCGTCGGCGCCAGGTGCGTGGCCTGTCCGCCCTCGAGCGCCTCGATCCGCGCGAGCACCCGGTTGCGATCGCGGGGGTGCACCATGCCGATCGCGCTCGTCCCGATCAGCGCCTCGGCGGACGCGGCGCCGAGCAGCGCGGCGGCGGCCGGGTTCGCGTAGATGACGCGCCCGCCCCGGTGCACCACGACGGCGTCCGGGAGCCGCTCGATGAGCAGTCGGAAGCTGGCGTCGGAGGTGGGGGCGAGTGACACGTACAGGACCCGGCCCCCCAGCCGAGAACAGGTATACCCGATCAGGGACGACCGCGCACGAGACCCCAGCTCGTGCCGTCTTGACACCCCCCGGAGCGTGCGGTAGTTCCCCGCCTCCGTTCGGCCACTTTAGCTCAGTTGGTAGAGCAACGGTTTCGTAAACCGTAGGTCAGCAGTTCGAATCTGCTAAGTGGCTCTCGCTCGCAACAGGCGCTCTCGCCCCGTGAACCTGGTTCCCGGGGCGCCTTCAATTTCGCTCCCAGCCCGTCGAGTTGGCGCGTCGCGATATGCCCCGGTGAGGCGCGACGGTGCGCCGATCGGGTGGGCGCGCCCACGGGGCACCGCGGCACGGTGAGTGCTCGAGTCGCGCGCATGGGAGACGACGCAGCGGCCCCCCTACTGGCCGATCGCCCCGCGCTCTTCGGGCGGGGTCCATTCTTCGAGCGAACGCTGGAGCGGACGGTGGGCGCAGGCCGGGTCGATCGGCGATCGGCGCGGCTCTTCGCCCGGAGCCCGCACGCAGGCGCGCACCGCTTCGAGATCCGCTCGCTCGACGACGACGGCGACCGCCACGACGCGCAGGTCGAGCCGCCCAACCCGCGAGTGACCGACGGCACGTTCTCGCTGCTCTACCCGCAGGAGGCTCCCGGAGGTCGCGCGCTCGAGCCAGCCACGCGCTACGCCTTCACCGTCACTTACGTCGCGTCGGGCGACGTCCTCGGAGAGGGCGCCTTCCGCACCGCGCCGGAGCCGGGGTCGAGGGCCGCGCGCCGCTTCACGTTCGGGGTCGCGAGCTGTCACAACCCGTTCAACGGAGACGGTCGCCTCGACGCGGCCGCGCTGCGCACGCTGGCGGTGGCGCCCGAGGCGCTCGAGGCGGCCGGCGCCTCGCGGCTCCTGCTGATGGGCGACCAGGTGTACGGCGACCTGCCGGCCTCGCTCTCGCTCTTCGACCCGACGTTCTTCCGGACGGTCGCGCCGCCCCACCGGGAGACGATCTTCGACTGCACCCGCGACGAGGTCCGCAGCCTCTTTCACGAGCGGCACCGCATCTTCTGGAAGACCGACCGCTTCACCGACCTGATGCGCGGCTGGGCGACCCACCCCATCCTCGACGACCACGAGATCGTCGACAACTTCGGCTCCGCGCCGGAGCACGGGACCGCGCGCTGGGCCGCGATCCGCGAAGGGGCGCTGGACGCGTTCCACGACTACCAGGCGCGGCGCGTGTTCGGAGAGCGGCGCCCTCCCTCGTTCCATCACGGCTTCCGCCACGGCGACTTCGCGGCGTTCGTGATGGACCTGCGCAGTCAGCGGCACGTGGACGGCGACAGCCTCTGGCTGTTCGAGCGCTCGCAGCTGGCCGACCTGCGCGCCTTCATGCGGGCCAACGGAGACGCGCGCGCGTTGGTGATCGTGCTGAGCGTCCCCATCCTCCACGTGCCCGACTGGATGGCCACCCTCGGCGGTGACCTCACGGGCGAGGGGAGCGACGCCTCCGATCGATGGTCGCACGAGCGCGCCCACGGGAGCCGAGACGCGCTGCTCGCGCTGCTCGAGGAGCACCAGGAGGCCCACCCCGAGCAGCGCCTGGTGCTGGTCGGGGGAGACATCCACGTGGGCTGCGCGGTGCAGTTCCGATGGAAAGAGAGCAGCGCGCGCGCCGTGCAACTGGTGTCGAGCGCGCTCTCGAACCACCAGGGGCTCGCGCACCGCATCGCCGCCGAGTCCGCGCCCGCCATGCGCTCGGTGATGGGCAAGGGGCGGCGGCTCTACGCGGAGGCCACGCTCATCGAGGGCACGAACGGCGCGACCCGCAACCCCTTCGGGGGGCTCAACTTCGGCGTGGTGGATCTGGAGACCGAAGGCGACGAGACCTCGGTGCGGCTCCGGCTGATGAGCGCGGACGAGGCCACGATGCCGAGCCCGATCACCGTCTTCGACAGCGGCGCGCTCTGACCGACCGTCAGCTGGCGCGCAGCACGTCGAGCCGGAGGGTGAGCCGGAAGCGGATCTCGTGCTCCGTGACCTCGACGTCGCCGTCCTCCACGCGGGTGCCCAGCGCGTCGAGCTGCTGGAGGTTGGGCCCCATGTCGAAGCGCTTGTCGAGCGCGCCGGTGAAATCCCAGACGAGGCCCGTCGATCGCGCGGTGATCGCATCGTTGACCACCGACACCAGCCCCGCGTCGATCTTGTCCGGCACGTGCACGAGGTCGCCGTCCTCGATGTCGAGCTGGAACGCGAGCGCCTTGCCGCCGGGATCGCCCTCGATGATCGTCGGTCTCAACCGCACGGTCACCTCGCGGATCTCGCCCTTCACGGGCAGGCTCTTCCACTCGAAGCGGAAGCGGCCCGACGTACGCACGACGGCCCCGAGCCCGGGCTCGAGGTGGACGTCCGTGGGCTCGTCCAGCTCCAGCCAGCGCTCGGGGTCGTCGGGGCCGTCGATGTGGATGCGGAGCGGGGTCAGGTCGGTGAGCCAGCCGCGCAGCTCCTCCAGGGTGATGACGGTCTCGTTGATCATGGCGAGATCAGGGTAGGCACCCGTAGGTGTTCGCCCAGACCTGCGGCTCGACGTCGGTCGGCGAGAGGCGCCCGCCGAAGAGCACGAACCCCGTGGCGCCGAAGCGCGCCGCGCTCGCGCCCCAGAGCCCCGGCATGAGCGGACCGGTCGTGCCCACCGCGCTCGAGGCGAGGTCGGCCAGAGGCTGATGGCGCAGACGCAGGGTCTCGCGTCCGGCGGGCTCCTCCTCGACCGCGCACCAGTCGGCGCCCGCTTCGGAGAGGCTCGCGCCGATCACCAACCCGTCGAGCGGCGCGCCCACCGCCCGGATGCTGCCCGACGCGCTGGGCGCGTTGGGGATGAAGCGGAAGACCTGGGTCACGCGGTCGGGGCGCTCGCCCCAGCCCACGAACGCGAGGGCCGAGCGCTGGGTCGGATCGCCCGCCGGGTCGACCGCGAGGTGCACGCTTCGTGGCGCCACGTCCATCGGCAGAGCGAACCGCCCCGGGCGCACGCGGAGCTCGACGTTCGGGCGCACGCGGACGCGGTGCACGTAGGCGGAGCGCACGCCGCTCACGACGTCCTGGTCGAGCACGCCGAAGAGCATGTGGTCCGCGTCGAGGGCGATGGCGGTCGCGCCGCTCTCGGTGATGTCGGTGGCGCGGGTCTCCACGAACAGCGCCTCTCCACCGACGGGGGCAAGGTCGGACGGGGAGAGCTGGCGCAGATAGTGTCGCTGCCGCCGCTGCCACGTCGCGTAGGGGACGCCGCCGAGCAGGACGAGGTCGGTCGGGCGCGCCGCCGGGTCGGCGTCGACGAGCTGCGACGGAGGCGCGGCGCTGCCGTCGAGCGGCACCGCGCGGGCCCGGACGCCGTCGACGCCGGCCCACATCACGTAGGCGACACGGGCGCCCTCGGTGCGGGTGATCGCGACGCGGGGGATGGCGTCTCCGCTGGCCGGGGCGTCGCCGACGCGCGTGGTGCCGCCGAGCAGGCCGCCCGCGGGGTCGAGGAGCTGGAGCGTCAAGGCGCCGCCGGGCTCGACCCACACCGCCGCCGCGCCCGCGCCGTCCGACGCGATGGCGAGGTTGCGACCGACCTGGTCGTAGGCGCCGAGCATCGTGGGCCGGCTCGAGAGGGTCAGCACGCCCTCGTCGACCGCGCCGTCGCAGTCCTGGTCGACCACGTCGCACGTCTCCGCGGCGCCGGGGAAGATGTCTGCGACCGCGTCATCGCAGTCGTCGGCCACGTCGGTGAAGCCCTCGGGCGGCGCGCAGTCCTCGACCGTCACGGACGGATCGCCGAAGCCGTCGCCGTCCGCGTCTGCGAAGAAGGTCGCGTCGACGACGTCCTCGTCGATGTCGCCGTCGCAGTCGTTGTCGAGCGCGTCGCAGCGCTCGTCCGCGAGCGGGCGGCAGCTCGGTGACGTGTCGTCGCAGTCGTCGCCGTTGTCGGCCACGCCGTCGGGGCGCGCACCGCACCAGCGGCGCGGCGCGTCGGGGTCCCCGTAGCCGTCGCCGTCCATGTCGGCGAAGCCGGCGCCGGGCACGCAGCCCGCGTCGCCGCTCGGCGTCTCGTTCACCCCCGCGTCTCCGGCGTCCCCGAAGGGGCGCGCGGCGTCCGGCGCGTGCAGCGCGGCCGTCTCGCACCCGAGCGCGAAGAGCGCCCCGAGGGCGACCGCGGCGTATCGCGTCCATCTCGTCTCCTGGATCATCGTCTTCCTTCTGGTCGTCGCGGCGCGCCGCGCGTCGCACGCGCCGCCCCCCGCGCGGGGAGCGGCCGTGCCTGCGCGCTCAGCGTCCACGCGTCGTCATCAAACGTTGCGCGAGCGCAGGCTGCCGCTGACGAGGCTGATCGCCGCCAGGATCAGGAAACCGACGAAGAGGACCTTCGCGATGGTGGCCGCGCCCGCCGCGATTCCACCGAAGCCGAAGACGGCCGCGATGAGGGCGAGCACGAAGAAGATCAGAGTCCATTTGAGCATGATGTATTTCCTCCCTTGAAGGGTCTCGAGTCACGGGGAGGTACATCAGGTTGCGTGCCACACGGCTCGGCTCGACGTTTCGGGGCCGCGAGCGGGACGCCTCGCCACGCTGCGCGTTCATGCGCAGGGCACGAGGCGGCGCGCCTCAGGTGCCCCAGAGGCCGAGCGCCACAGCCTGGAGAGCCGCGTACGCGAGCGCGAAGGCGGCCCACGCGGCGACGAACGCCCGGTGGCCGCGGCGCCACTCGCGCGCGGCGGCCCAGGGCACGAGCGCGGCCCGGATCACCCGGTTGCTCACCGCGTCCTCCGAGCGCGCGATGTGCACCACGGCGAGCCGGAGCGTCAGCGTGAGGAGCACGGCCGAGGTCGCGGCGAGCCCGAGGAAGACCCAGACGGCGGCGCTCACGCCCCCTCCTCGCAGCGCGGGCGGCGGGGCGCCTCGCTCGGTCGGATGTCGAGGTCGAGGTCGCTGAACAGAGGGACGACGAGCTCCGCGCCGAGCCCGAGCACGGTGGCGAGCGAGGGGCCGCCCGTCCACACGCAGATGCGCGGCTGGTGGTTGGGGCCACCGATCCCGCCCGCGACCGTGACGTGCGATCCGGTGAGGCGCGCGCCGGTCGCGAAACGCACGACGGGCGCGGAGGTCGGGTCGATGGTGAGGGCGAGACCATCGACGGGGGTCTCCCCGACCATCGGGATGCCCTGCGTCCGGAGGTGCCCGGCCACGCTCCAGAAGCGCAGCTGCACGTCGTTCCGCGGCGGCAACCAGAGGCGCGCACGTCCGCTGGCGTCAGACAGCTGCAGCGTGGGACCGCCGCGGGGCGCGAGGCGGGTGTTCAAGGAGCGGAAGCGGACGTCTTCGAAGCGAAAGCTGAACCCGCCGCCCCCCGAGTCGCTCTGCTTCTCGCCGCCGTTCTCGTCGCCGCCGTGGCTGACCGCGTGCTCCAAGTAGGTGCGCCCGTCCGCGGCTTCGGTCACGTCGACGTGCCCGTCGCCCACGCGCGCGCGCGTCAAGATGAGGCCGCCCTCCGACCACGAGCGGGCGACGTCGAGCGTGGCCTCGATGTCGTGCAGCTCGAGCACGGTCCGACCGTTGGGCGCGTCCATGCGGAGCGCACCGACGCGGATGTTGCCCGGGTGCGCGTCGCGCACGTCCTCGAGCGTGAAGGCGCCAGGGATCTCGCCGCTCACGAGCGCGGTGACCGCGTCGGCCACCGCGACGCGGCCGACCGCCTGTCCGAGGTGGAGCCAGAGCGCCGCACAGAGCGCGGCGAGCGTGACGACGATCCCGAGGAGCACGTCGAGCGCGCGTTTCGACCACTTGGGCATGGAGCTTCCCTAGCCCCGCGCGCGGTTTTCGAAAAAGTTCCAGCCCGGTCCGTCGCGTCGTGACACGCCAGGTCGCGCACCGAGGCGAGGCGCTACGGCATATGGGCCGTAGAGCCGGCCTTTTGGGCGGCATGCGCCATGCACGACCCTCCGGCATGAAGGACGCGACGCAAGCAGACGTTCTCGAGTGGCTCGTGACCGAGCTGCTCGCGATCCGTCCAGAGCAGATCGAGGCCGAGCTCGAGCGGCTGCAGGAAGAGCACGGCGAGCGCGAGCTGCGTGGGCCTCTCTTCGAGCGGCACCGCGTGCGCGCGGCCCTCTCGGGCGTCGTCAGCGGCGCGCGGGGCAGCGGCCTCGTCCCGTCGCTCCTCGAGCACCGAGCCACGCTCCGCCGCCGGGTCACCCTGCACGCCTGCGCGCTCCGCCTCCACGACGCGGAGCTCTTCGAAGACGCCGACTGGCCACGCCGGGCGCTCGGCCTGTCGGACCGCTCGCCGCTGCGGCAGCTCGCCCTCCGCGAGCTGACCCGGTTCGGCGTCCGCTTCGCGGTCGTGCGCGGCGCCCGCGCGCTGCTCGCCAACCTCCCCGGCCCGGTCGCCGTGATCGGCGGCGGGGCGCTCGGAGCGCTCTTCGACGCGGTCGAGCACGAGCTCGCGCGACGCGCATCCACGAACACACACCCCATGGACATCGACGCCGCGCACGAGATCCTTCGCGCGGCCGTCCGCGGGCCTTCGCCAGAGAGCCAGGCCCTCGAGATCAGCGCGGCGTCGCCGAGCTGATCCACCCCCAACGAACTCCACCCCAAACGAACACTGGAGCCCCATGAACACCCTCAGCATCCTCAACGGCGCCTACCGAGTCCTGCGCGACATCGACACCGACCAGGCTCGCGCGTACGCGCGCGGGACGGCGAACGACGTGCTCGGCCGATACGGCTATGTACCCCAGCCGTCGGTCCTATCCCGCGCCCTCCCCATCGCGGCCGCGCTCGGTGCGGGCGTCGCGATCGGCGCCGGCGTCGCGCTGCTGCTCGCCCCGAAGAAGGGCGACGAGGTGCGCGCGCAGATCGGTGAGCAGGCCACCGCGATGAGCGAGAAGATCCGCTCGACGATGGGCTGGAACCACGTCTCGTCGTCCGAGGACGAAGCGTCGAACAACGCGAACGGTCGCGCCCACGCCTGAGCCCATGGACGGAGATTCCACCCCGCGCGAACGAGACGAGCGCGGGCGGCACGTGCGGAGCGTCCTGCTGGGCGTCCTGACCGTCATCGTGGTCGGGTTCGCCCTCCGGGAGACGGCGTCCGTCACCCTGCCGCTCGCGTTCGCGTTCTTCCTGGCCGCCCTCGTCTGGCCGGTCACGAAGTGGCTCGCCCACCACGTCCCGCGCGGCCTGGCCGTCGCGGGCGGCACCCTCGTCTTCCTCACGGTGGCGGGGGGCTTCTTCGCGAGCCTCTACGGCACCGCGGCCGCGCTGCGTGATCGCTCGCGCGGCTACGAGCCCGAGATGACGGCGGCGATCGAGGACATGCAGACCTGGGCGCTCGACCACGGAGTGCCGATGGACGAGGTGAGCGGCAGCTCCGCCCTCGCCGGCCTGTTGCAGACGAGCGGCCGGATCGGCCTCGAGGCGGTGGCGGGCTTCGTGCTCGTGCTCGCCTTCATGTCCCTCGCCATGTTGGAGGTGAAGGACGCGCAGGAGAAGGTGCGCTCCTCCACCGACGCGCGTCGCGCCGCCCGCATCCTCGACGTGAGCGAGCGCGTCTCATCGCAGTTCCGGCGCTACTTCCTCGTGCGCACGGTCATCGGGCTGATCACCGGCGTCCTGTGCGCCGGCGGCGCCTGGATGATCGGGCTCGAGCTGTGGTGGCTCTGGGGCCTCCTGAACTTCCTCCTCAACTACATCCCCACCCTCGGCTCGTTCCTCGGCGTGCTGCCGCCCGCGCTCTTCGCGCTCGTCCAGTTCAACGGGGACTGGATGATGGTGCTCGCCGCGATCGGCGTGGTCGGCGGCGTGCAGCTCGTGATGGGCAACTGGGTCGACCCCCTCTTGCAGGGCAAAGCGCTCTCGCTCTCGCCCCTCGTGGTGCTCTTCGCGGTGACCTTCTGGGGCTGGGTCTGGGGGGTGGCCGGCGCGCTCATCGGCGTGCCGCTGACGGTGCTCGTCGCGCTCGTCTGCGCGGAGAGCCCGCGCACCCGCTGGATCGCCGTCCTGCTGGCCGGGGATCCGAGCGAGGTGAAGGAGACCGCGTCCGAGGCGAACGTGCTGGGGCAGGACGCCGCGTCGCGGATTCCCCGACACGCAGAGTGACCCATCCGGGGCGGGCTGCGGCGCTGGCACGATTCTCGGAGTGTGTGATGGCATGCGACATTCCCCACGCCCCAGCCTCCTCCGGATCGCGCTCGCCAGCGCCGCCGCTCTCGGTCTCGCCGCCTGCGGCGCCGCGCCACCCAAGACGACGCCCGCGGTCGAGGCCGAGCCCGTCGCGGCCGTCGGCGAACCCGGCTGCGGCGTCGACGTCTCGCCCACCCACGATCGTCAGATCGTCGCGGTGCTCGAGGAGTCGGGAGACCTGACCGCGGCCGCGCGGCGCTACGAGATCGACACCTACGGCGTGCTCGAGACGAGCGGCTTCGCGAGCATCGAGAGCGTGATCCCGCCCGAGGGCCAGGACGGCACGCAGCTCGCTTCCGACCTGCGGGTCGAGCTCGAGGAGACCGGCCTGTTCGCCCTGCCCGAGGGCTGCTACGCCGACGACCTCGACTCCGTGGACGCTCGCGTGGTGAGCCTCGCGGTGCCGCACGAGGGTCGCATCCTCCAGTACGCGACCCGCGAGGGTGAGGGGCCGCTCCCCTTGCTGCGCGCGGCGCTCGTGATCCGTCGCTACGTCGAGACCATCGCGGCGACCGACGTCGAAGAGGCGCGACAGGCGGCGCACCTGCCCGCGGGCGGGGAGACGGTGGTCACCGTCGTCCGCGACCGCTGAGACAGCCTGCCAGCCTCAGACCTTCTCGGGCGTGAAGCTCGGCGGGTCCGAGGCCGGGAAGGTCTCGTCGCCCGCCTCGTCGACCTTGTCGAAGGGCGGGCTGCTCCGAGGGCGGCCCTCGATGACCACGCCGGCCTGGCGCATCGCGGCGATGGCCGCCTCCCCTCCCTCGGGGGTGACCGGACGCGTGGCCCCCGCGATGAGGTGGGTCTCGAAGCCGGCCTTCACCGCGTCGAGGGCGGTCGCGCGCACGCAGACGTCTTCGGCGAGCCCGCCGATGAAGAGGCGCTCGTGGTCGCGCGCCTTCAGCCAGCCTCCGAGGCCGGTCTCGTCGAACGCCGAGTACTGGTCCTTGTCGAGCCGTGTCCCCTTGTTGATGACGACGACCTCGGTGGGCAGCTTCAGGTTGGCGTGGAACGCCGCGCCGGGCGTGCCCTGGACGCAGTGCGTGGGCCACGGCCCGCCGTGCACCTCGAAGCTCGGGTGCTGTGAGGGGTGCCAGTCCCGCGACGCCACGACGGTGACGCCCGCGCGCTTGGCGGCCTCGAGCCACCGGTTGAGCACGGGGATCACCGCGTCGCCGTCGGGCACGGGCAGCGCGCCGCCGGGACAGAAGTCGGGCTGCACGTCGACGACGACGAGCGCGTCACCCTCACGGAGGTCAGTCGGTTCGGCCATGCCTCTGGGCTAGGCCCTGCGCGGGCTCGAAGCAAGAGGTCACGAGAAGCAGGGCGTCACGAGAGCAGGCCGGGGAGCGGCTCGTGGCCCGCGTCGCCGTAGCGGTCCCAGCGCTCCCCCATCGCGTGCCCCATCGCCAGCAGGAGCTCGCCGTGGCGGCGACCGCGGTGCTCGAGCACGCGCCCCGGCGTCACGCAGCCGCCGGCGCGACCGGCGACGACGAAGGGCATGTCGGCGTGACTGTGCGTGTTGCCATCCGACACCTCGCTGCAGAGCAGGACGAGCGAGTGGTCGAGCATCGTGCCCTCGCCTTCGGGGCGGGCCCGCAGCGCGTCGAGCAGATCCCGGAAGCGCGACACCCACCAGCGCCGCTGCGCGACGAAGTCCGTGAAGAGCCGGTTGCCCCGGTCGTGCCGCGCGCCGTAGTGGCTCGCCTGGTGGCTCCGCATGTCGAAGCCCGGGTCGTGCATCTCGCTGCCGGCGATGCGGCTCATGATCAGCTCGCTCGTGTGATGCGAGCCCTGGATGACGCCGACCCGGGTCTGTCCGCACGCCATCGCGGTCACCATGACGTCGATCTGCGCGCGCAGGATGTCGCCGAAGCGCTCGGGGGTGTGGAGCGCGCCGTCCATGACGCCCGCGAAGTCGACGGCGGGCGCCTCACAGCTGGCGGGCGGCGGCTCGGTGGGCGGAGCGAGGCGCGACTCGAGCTCGCGGATCGCCTCGAGGTGGAGCGCGAGCTTGCCGCGCTCCCGAGTGCCAAGCCCTCGCGAGAGCGCGTCGAGCTCCTCGCGCGAGACGTCGAGCAAGCTCTGGCGCGGATCCCAGGCGCCGCCAGGGTCGACGGGCATGACGTCGCGGAAGAGGCGCTCGAAGGCGCGACGCGGATCGTCCTCGGGGGGCACGGTGTGGCCCGGCCCGAGGTAGCTGATGTGCTTGTCGCCCGACGCGCCCGAGACGGTGGCCATCGCGCCCAGGTAGAGGTGCGGGTGCGGGGCGGAGGCGCCGGCGCTGCGCGCGAGGGAGCGATCGATCGACTCCCCGTGCCCGCCGTCCACCCCGGTCAGCAGCTTCTTCGCGCCGCCCGGGTGGCTGCCCTCGTCGGCGCCGCCCATGGACAGGCCGTTGAGGAAGACGCACTCGCCCTCCACCCCGCGCAGCGGCTCGAGGCACTCGCTGAGCCCCACGCGGCCCCCCTCGTCGCGCGCCTCCCAGAGGCTCGCGTCGCCGTCCTGGCTGCGCCCGGGGACGCCGTCCGGGAAGTAGAAGACGATCACGCGACGCGCCCTGCCGCTCGCGTCTCCGAAGGCCCGCGACAGGGTGCCCGCGAAGGGCAGGGCCGCGGCTGACGCGCCGAGCCCGAAGAGGAAACCGCGCCTGGAGATGGTCATTCGCTCGCCTCCCGTCGGATCCGGAAGTCGGGCGACGCGTAGAGCAGCGCGAAGAGCGCGCGCACGTCGTGATCCCGCGCTCCCCACTCGCGCTGCACGTGCGCGACGGCGCAGCGCTCCCGCACCGTCTCGCGCTGCCCGCGCGTGAACCGGAACGCCTGCCGCGCGAAGCACCCGGGCGCCGCCTCGCTCTCGGCGAGGATCGCGGCGAGCTCCGCGAGCGACTCGAAGGGCGCGCTCGTGCCGCGGCCGATCCCCTCGACGTCCACCATGTCGCCGCGCGCGTCGATGGGGTGCCCGCCCTCGCGCTCCCGCCACTCCCCGATGGGCCCGTAGCGCTCGAAGCCGAAGCCGACCGGATCGATGTAGCGGTGACAGCCCGCGCAGCGCGCCTCGTCGGTGTGCTGACGGAAGCGCTCGCGGGTGGTGGCGGTCGGATCCACGTCGGGCACTCCGCCAGCGTCCGCGGGCGGCGGCGGCAGGGTCTGGCAGAGGAGCCGCTGGCGCACGAAGAGGCCGCGCCGGATGGGCGAGCTCTGATCGGAGTGCGAGGTCGCGGTGAGCACGCTCGCGTGCCCCAGCAGGCCCACCCGCGGCTCGAGGTCCTCCGCGTAGAGCGCGTGGAGCGCCGCGTCGTCCGGCTCGCGCGCCCCGGTCAGCAGCTCCTCGAACCGCCCGCTGCCCTCGAAGACCACGTGCAGGGCGAAGGCCTCCGTCTCGTCGATCATCGCGGCCGCGAGCGCGTCGTCGAAGCGTCCGTCGACGCGCGTCTGCTCCGGCACGCCTTCGACGCCCAGCCACTGGCGCACGAACGCGGCGAGCACGGGCCGCGCGCGGGGGTCCTCGAGCATGCGCGCGGCCTGCGCCTCGAGCGCCGCCGGGTCCTCGAGCGCGCCCGCCTCGGCCGCGTCGAGGAGCGCGTCGTCGGGCGTGGTCCCCCAGAGCCCGTACGACAGCGCGCTGGCCACCTCGAAGCCGGTCAGCCGGAAGGTCCCGTCCCCCTGGGCGACGCCCAGCTCCGAGCGGTAGAGGAAGTGCGGCGAGACGAGCAGCCCGCGCACGACCACGCCGATGGCGTCGGCGAGCGAGGGCGCGTCCGCCGCGAGCGCCTCGTAGCGCGCCGCCTCCCTCTCCGTCAGCGGCCGGCGGAAGGCGCGCCGGCCGAGCCGCCCGACGAACGCGCTCAGGCACGCGTCGCGCGGGGCGCCCGCGCAGTCGGCGAGCGAGAGCAGGCCGGGCTCGCCCAGGTGCGCGACGGCGGCCGCCGCGGCGCGCGACAGCTCGTCGAGGTGGATGGACGTGACCTGAAGCGCGTCCGCGGAATTGTCGTAGACGTAGCCCTCGGGGCGCGGCTCGACGGGGAGGGACGCCGTCAGGTCGAGGGGGGCGGCGCCCTCGGCGCAGCGCACCTGGAGCACCGAGTTGCGACCGCCGAAGGTGTCGTCTTCGCTCTCGGTCGCGCTCGGGTCCTCGATCCACTCGCCTCCGTCCAGGACGAGCTTGTAGGCGTGGCGACCCGGGTCGAGGCTGCGGGTCAGCGTCCACACGCCGGCCTCGAGGCGCATCGGCCACGCGGTCGCGCTCCAGCCGTTGAACGTGCCCGCGACGTGCACCGAGGAGACGCTCCGGCCGCCCGGGTCATAGCGGAAGGTCGTTTCCGGGCAGGGATCCCCGCCCTCCTCCGCGCCCTGCGGGAGGCCGAGCAGGTCGCGCACGCTGGCCGCGTACTCGCGCCGGTTGAGCAGGCGGAGGCGTCGCGGCGCCGGCTCCACCCCGTCGCAGCGGAGCGCCTCGCTCGTGAGCTGCGTCTTGATGAAGTGGGCGACCCCATCCGCGCAGCTCCCCTTGCACGACTCGGGCGCGTCCTGCGGCATCGTCTCGTCGATCAGCTGGGCGAGCGCGCGCTCCTCGGTCTCGATGTCCACCAGCGGCGGCCCGAACCCGCCCTCCCCCAGCTCGCCGTGGCAGCTGGCGCAGAGCGCGGCGTAGCGCTCGACAGAGGCCACGTCGCCGAGCGGCGGCGTGGGCTCACGCTCCGGCGGTCGTAGCGGCTCGAGCCCGGTCCCCTGCGCACAGGCGAGGAGGCCGAGCGCGGCGACGACGCCGAGGAGCCCCCCCATCGAGTCGCGTCGCCATCCCCCCATCCGTCACCCCCACCTGAGTCACGCTGAACGTAACTCAGCTTCGGGTGACGGATCAACCTCACACGGACCTTACGGCTTCCGCGCCCGCCCGGCGCTATGCTCCGCGACCCCCATGGCCATCAGTGTTTTCGACATGTTCACGATCGGGATCGGCCCCTCCAGCTCCCACACGGTGGGACCGATGCGCGCGGCGAAGCGCTTCGCGGAGGGGCTCGTCCAGCGCGGGCTCCTCGAGCGGACGGCCCGCGTCAAAGCGGAGCTCTACGGCTCGCTCGGAGCCACCGGGAAGGGGCACGGCTCGGATCGGGCGGTGCTGCTCGGCCTCGAAGGCGAGGCGCCGGAGAGCGTGGACGTCGACGCCGTCGGCGCGCGCATGGCGAAGATCGAAGCCGAGAGGCGCCTCTCCCTCGCGGGCGCGCGCGACGTCGACTTCGACCCCACCGCGGACCTCGTCTTCCAGCGCCGCAAGTCGCTGCCCGGCCACCCGAACGGCATGCGCTTCTCGGCGCTCGACGCCGCGGGCGAGGTCCTGCGCGAGCGCGTCTTCTATTCGGTGGGAGGCGGCTTCGTGGTCGACGACGCGGCGGCGGACGAGGACCGGATCGTCGAGGACACGACCGCCCTCCCCCACCCCTTCGACAGCGGCGCGCAGCTCCTGGCCCGGTGCAAGGAGTCGGGCCTGCGGATCAGCTCGCTCGTGCTCGAGAACGAGCAGGCGTGGCGTCCGAAGGCCGAGGTGACGGCGGGGCTCGACGCCATCTGGGCCGCCATGCAGGGCTGCATCGCGCGCGGGTGCGAGCGAGAGGGCATCCTGCCGGGTGGCCTCAAGGTCAAGCGGCGCGCGGCCAGCCTCCACCGCAAGCTGCGGAGCGACGCGAGCGGCACCACCGACCCCCTGCACGTGATGGACTGGGTCGATCTCTGGGCGCTCGCGGTCAACGAAGAGAACGCGGCCGGCGGGCGCGTGGTCACCGCGCCCACCAACGGCGCGGCCGGCATCATCCCCGCCGTGCTCACCTACTACGCCCGGTTCGCGCCCAACGCGGACGACGACGGCGCGCGCCGCTTCCTGCTCACCGCGGCGGCGATCGGCATCATCTTCAAGCAGCGCGCCTCCATCAGCGGCGCCGAGGTCGGCTGCCAGGGCGAGGTGGGCGTCGCCTGCTCCATGGCCGCGGCCGGGCTCACCGAGGTGATGGGCGGGACGCCCGAGCAGGTGGAGTGCGCGGCCGAGATCGGCATGGAGCACAACCTCGGCCTGACCTGCGACCCGGTGGGCGGCCTCGTCCAGGTTCCTTGCATCGAGCGAAACGCGATGGGCGCGGTGAAGGCGATCAACGCCTCGCGGCTCGCGCTCCGCGGCGACGGGAACCAGAAGGTCAGCCTCGATCAGGTCATCGAGACGATGCGCCAGACCGGCGCCGACATGAAGAAGAAGTACAAGGAGACCGCGCGCGGCGGGCTCGCCGTCAACATCATCGAGTGTTGACGCGTCACTCTGCGGCCGAGGCCCTGGCCACCCGCTCGACCACCAGCCGGAGCTCGTCGGTGCGGAAGGGCTTGTAGAGCACCGGGCCGCCGAAGGCGTCGAGGTACGCGCGGTCGGCGTCGGTGAGGACCCCGCCGGTCAGGAAGAGCCAGCGGTGGCGCACCGGGTCGTCCCCCAGGGCCTCGCGGAGCGCGGCGCCGCCGATCTCGGGCATCGTGAGATCGCAGATCACCGCGTCGAACTCGCGCTCCTGCAAGAGCTCCAGCGCCTCCATGCCCGCGCGCGGACCGGAGGCCAGGGTGACGTCGTGCTGCCGGAGCGCGCGCTTGACCGCGCGGCAGACCTGGCGCTCGTCGTCCGCCACCAGGACGCGGAGCCGCTCGGGGCGCAGCGCGGGCGCGGCGGGGCTCGGACGCTCCGAGCCCGGCGACGTGGTCCGGGGCAGCGTGACGCGCACCGTGGTGCCTCGGCCGGGCGCGCTCTCGAGCGAGATCCGCCCGTCCATGCTCTGCGCGATCTGCTGACACAGGCTCAGCCCGAGCCCCGTGCCGCGCCCGGGCGGCTTCGTCGTGAAGAACGGGTCGAGCGCGCGCCGCTTCACCTCCTCCGTCATGCCGAGCCCCGTGTCGGAGACCTCGAACACCGCGTCTCCACCTTCGGCGAACGCGCGGAGCGTGACCCGGTGCGCCGAGGGGTCGTCGCCGTCCGGGATCGCCTGGCCCGCGTTGATGAGCAGGTTCAGCGCCACCT
This sequence comes from Sandaracinaceae bacterium, assembly GCA_040218145.1. Taxonomy (GTDB): domain Bacteria; phylum Myxococcota_A; class Polyangia; order Polyangiales; family Sandaracinaceae; genus JAVJQK01. Next base: position 109,081 of record JAVJQK010000074.1, read on the forward strand.
GTCCGAGCCGGGTCTCATGGCCGCGCACGAACAGCCCCTCGTCGAGGCGCACGTCGAGCTTGGCGACCCGGCCGAGCTGCCCCGCGGCGAGGCGGGCCGCGGCGGCGAGCGCCCGGTCGAGGGCCACCGTCCGGACCTCGTCGGCGCGGTCGTGGGCCAGCAGGTTCATGTCCTTCAGGATGGTCCGGACCCGCTCCGCGCCCGACTGCGCCTCGGTCAGCGGCGCGCGCAACGCCGAGGGCGTGCGCCCCTCCTCGATGAGCTCGAGCGAGTGCTCCAGGTTGGCGAGCACATACGCCAGGGGGTTGTTGATCTCGTGGGCCAGCCCCGCGGCCAGCGTGCCCAGCGCGGCCAGCCGCTCGGAGCTGCGGAGCTGCTCTTCCATCTTCCTCGAGGACGCGACGTCGCGGCGAACCGCGACGACCGCATGCAGCTTTCCGTGCGAATCGAGGATGGGTGAAGCGAGCGTGTCGCACTCGACCAGCGCCCCCTCCTTGGTCTTGGAGACGAGCTGGCCGCGCCACGGTCGCCCGGCCTCGAGCTCCGCCCAGGCGGCGGCGTAGAACTCCGGCTCGTGCGCGTGGCTGCGCAACAGCGCGGCGGGCGAGCGCCCCATCGCCTCTTCTCGGGAGTAACCGAAGAGGCGCTCGAACGAGCGATTGACGTAGTTGATGCGGCCCTGCCCATCCAGCACCTCGACCGCCTCGGTCGTGTTCTCGGTGGCGAAGAGGCTCGCCGGGTCCAGACGCGCGCGTCGCTCGGCGCGCGCGCCGAGCGCGAGGAGGCGAGCGGCCAGGGGCTCGACCGAGGGGGAGAAGACCAGCGCGTCGTCGGCGTCGGCTCGCAGCGCCAGGCTCACGTCCTCGAAGCGCGCGACCAGCGCCAGCACGAGCAGCTGGAGCCGCGGCACGGCGGTGTCCGCCACGAGGCGGCTGATGGGCTCGACGCCCTGTCGACAATCGAGGACGCAGATCGTGCTCGCCGTCGGCGCCTCGGCGCGACGAAACCCCACTCGCTCACACGCCTCACGCAGGGCGGCGTCGACGTCGGAGGGCGCGGAGGGGCAAAAGACGAGCATCGGTGGGTCCGGAGACGGGTGCATCAGCACGAACGGCAGCGCTGACGTCGTTTGGCGGAGCCCCCGGCCGCCGCTGGCCAGGATGACGCGGCGCGACCGACGCGCAAGAGCGTCAGCCCAACGCGCGTGAGACGCGCGCCGCGACGGCCTCCGGGTCCCCCACGCCGAGGGCCTCGGCGAGCGGAGCGAAGACCTCCTCGTCCTCCTCGGTGTGTGGCGCGGCGGCGGCCGCGGCCAGCTCGAACGCCGCGCGGCGGTCTGCGTCGCCGTGGAGGGCCTTCGCCAGCTTCCCCAGGAACGACGCCGCGCCCTCCTCGAGCATCGCGTCCCATCGATCCACGGCCGCGTCCACCTCCGCGCGGGGCAGCTCCGAGACGAGCCCCCACAGCGCGGCGACGCGAGCGTCGTAGGTCTTCGCGTCGAGCTCCGGCGCCTCGAGCGCGGCCGCGTAGGAGAGCGCGAGGGTCGCACCGAGCCGGTTCGCGTCCCGTCGCTCGGCCTGGCTCAGCGCCTCCGCCCCGGCCGCGGCGCGCTTCGACCAGGCCGCCTTCCCCGCCTCGAACAGCGCGCGGCCGCCGCCCTCGTCGAGCGCGCGGGCGAGCCGACGCGGCGCTGGCCGGAGCGCCTCGTCGAGCGGCCGGGAGCGCGCGCTCGGCTCGGCCGGCGCGTCGTAGGCCAGCTCGACACGACAGTACGCGCAGCTCGCGGCGCTGACGCGGAGCGGGGCGCCGCACTCGGGACATCGGGAAGCGCGCGCGGTCATGGCGCCGGCGTCGAGCTGCGAGTGGGGCCGGGGTCGGCGTGCCCGCGGGCGGTGTCGGCGCGCGCGCGCGGCGGGATCACCGAGCCTCGTTCGCGCGGCGGGGGACGCGTGGGGAACTGGCTGCCCTGGATCTGCATCACCCGGCCGAGGGCGCGACGATCGAGCAGGACGCCGAGCGCGCGCTCGAGCGCGTCGAGCTGGCGCTCCAGCTGCTCGGCGCGCACCGGATCGGACTCGACGTCGCGCACCGAGACGACGCCGTCCAGGACGAGCGCGCGCTCCTCGAGCCAGCGGGCGACCCGGGACACCGCGTCGTGGTCGGTCAGATCCACGCAGAAGGTCCGGACGTCGACGTCGTGCACGACCCGGAGCTCCGCCGCGCGCTCCTCGAGGAGGCTGCGCATCTCGCCAAGCAGGACCAGGTCCTTCCCGCGCGCGGCGAGCGACGAGGCGCGCCGATGCCCGGTCGGTGTGATCGCGTCGGTGACGAGGGTCCAGGTCCGCATCTCACGGACAAGGTACCCCAAGTCTTCCTCTCACAGGAGCCGATCGACGGCCGCGCGGAGGCCGTCCGCCGTGACGTCCTCGGGCGCCATCGCGGGCCCCGCCTGGATCTCGATCTTCGACCACACTCGCCGCGGCCACTTGGCGAAGGGCCTGCCCCCCGCGTGGCTGAAGAAGCTCCCCCACAGCCCCCGGAGCCCGACCGGCACCACGGGCGCGGGGCGACGCTCCAGGATCCGCTCCACGCCTGGCTTGAACACATCGAGCGCGCCGTCGCGGGTGAGCTTGCCCTCCGGGAAGATGCCGACGACCTCCCCGTCCTCGAGGGCCGCGTCGATCGCGTCGAGCGCCGCCTCGAGCCGGGTCGGGTCCTCGCCGCGCGGCGCGATGGGGATGGCGCGTACGGCGCGAAAGAAGGGCCGGAGCGGGCCGTCGTGGATCCGGTGGTCCATGACGAAGCGGATCGGGCGGCGGCAGAGCCCGCCGAGGACCAGCGCGTCGACGTAGCTCACGTGGTTGGCGACCACGACGGCCGGGCCGTGATCGGGCACCGCGTCGAGGCCGCGCGCACGCACGCGGTAGAGCGCCCGCACGACGCCCGCGATGAGGAGCCGGAGCACGAAGTCGCGGGTGAGGGCGAGCGCGATCAGCGTGGCGACGCCGGAGAGCGCGGCCGTGGCCACGAGCAGCTGCGGCAGCGACAGGCCCAGGGCGCGCAGCGCGACCGCGAAGAGCGCCGCGCTCACCATGAACAGGGCGTTGAGGATGTTGTTCGCGGCCACCACGCGGGCGCGCTCCTCCGGCGCGCTGCGCTCCTGCATCAGCGCGTAGAGCGGCACGATGTAGAGGCCGCCCGCGAGTCCGAGGAGCGTCAGGTCGGCGCCCACGCGGAAGGGGACGTGCCCCGCCGCGGGCGCGGCCGCGATGGCGAGCGCGAGGTCGACGAGCAGCGCGGTCAGGGCCAGGGACGCGGGCGCGACGTGCCCGATCTCGATGCGGCCCCCGGTCAGCCGGTCGCTCGCGAGCGATCCCAGCCCGACGCCGACGGTGAAGAGCGCGAGCAAGACGGTGATGGTGTGGGCGTCCCCGCCGAGGTGGTCCGCGGCGATGAGCGGGAGCTGCGCGAGGAGCAGCGCGCCGAGGAACCAGAACCAGCTCGCCCCGACGATCGCCTTCCAGGCCGGACGGTTGGCGCGAGCCAGGCGCAGCGTGCACCACGTGCTGCGCGCGAGGTGGAAGTCGAGCGCGAGCCCGGGCGCGCTGGGCGGCGCGTCCGGGACCTGGCGCGCCGCGACGTAGCCCGCCGCCGCGATGACGAGCACGAGCGCGCTCAGCGCCACGGTCCCGACGCCGGGCAGCGCGATCACGAGGCCACCGATCAGCGTGCCGCCGAGGATGGCCACGAAGGTCCCCATCTCGACCAGCCCGTTGCCCCGGACCAGCTCGTGCGCGCCGAGGTGCTGCGGCAGGATGCCGTACTTCACGGGCCCGAAGAACGCCGACTGCGCGCCCATGAGGAAGAGCGAGCCGAGGAGCAGCGGCAGGCTGCCGAGCTGGAAGCCGAGCACGGCGAGGCCCATCACGCCGACCTCGGTCAGCTTGAGCGCGCGCATGAGCCGCGCCTTGTCGAGCCGGTCGGCGAGCTGGCCCGCGAGGGCGGAGAAGAGGAAGAACGGCAGGATGAGCAGCGCGCTGGCCACGTTCACCAGCGCGTCGACGCTCAGCCCCGCGCGCGCCGCGCCGCCCAGGGTGACGGTGACGACCAGCGCGCTCTTGAAGACGTTGTCGTTGAACGCCCCGAGGAGCTGCGTGACGAAGAGCGGGGCGAAGCGGCGGCTGCGGAGGAGCATGCCCCCGTCCATCGCCAGCCCCGTGCCAGCGAGCGCTCAGGCGCCGAGCGTGACGCCCGAGCGCGCGGCGTACATCTCGTGCACGCCGCGTGCGCATCCGGTGTCTGTCAGCTGTCGCCGCCGCCGGAGAGCTCGTTCTCGAGCCCGGAGAGGTCGGGGAGCTCCTCGAGGTTCGGCAGCACGATGATCTCGATGCGGCGGTTCTGCGCGCGGCCCTCGTCGTCGGCGTTGGAGGCCACGGGCTGGGTGTCGGCGTAGCCGGCGGCCGCCAGGCGCTCGGCGTTCATGCCGTGCTCGGAGAGGAAGCGCACGACCGCGACGCCGCGCGACGCCGACAGCTCCCAGTTGCTGTCGTAGCGGCTCCGGCGGCCGACCGGGACGTTGTCGGTGTGGCCCGCGACGAGGAAGTTGCGGTTCGGGACCTGGCCGAGCACGCCCGCGACGCGCTCCAGGGTCTCGTAGGCCGCCTCGCGCAGCTCGGCCCGGCCGCTGTCGAAGAGCACGTTCTCCGGCAGCTCCACGACCATGTTGCCGCGCACGATGCGCACCCGGAGCTGCCCCGCGGCCACCATGTCGCGGAACTGACGGGCCATCGCCCGGAGCGACGCGAGCCGCTGCTCGTTCGCGCGCTCTCGCGCCCGGGCCGCCTCGAGCTCCGCCTGCAGCTGGGTCCGCACGGAGCTGAGGTCGCTCATGTCGCGCCCCTGCGCCTCGAGCAGGCCGCGCAGCTCACCGTTCTCCGCCTGGAGCGTGTCGATGCGCGCGTTGGCGTCCCGCAGGTCGGCCTGCGTCTGCTCGTGCTCCGACTGGAGCTGGTTGTAGTCGGTCTCCCAGTCCCGTCCGCAGCCGGCGGCCGAGAGGAGGAGCGTGGCGAGCATCGCCGTGCCGAGCAGGTTCGTCGCGAGCATGTGAGTGCGCATGGGGCCGTTCGTAAATCGGTCGGGGTGCGCGATGCAAGGTGTAAGCTCGAACGCATGGGGGACGAGCGGCGGCAAGCCAGGCGGTACGCGTTGTGGATCCCGGTGCAGGTGCAGGCCGGGGACGACGTGCAGATGCTCGCGGTGAGCAAGAACATCAGCTGGGGCGGCGTCCTGGTGATCGCGGGCGCGTCGCTCGAGGCGGGCGAGCGCGTGCACATGACCTTGCAAGTGCCCGGGGAAGACGCGCGCGAGCTGGCGGGCGAGATCATCCGGGTCGAGCCGAACGAAGAAGACCCGGACGGGCTCTGGCGCTACCGGCTCGCGGTCCGCTTCGACGAGACCGTCTCCGACCTCGAGCCGGCGTTCGAGCGGCTCGAGGGCAAGGCGCCGCTCTGATCAGCGCTGGCTGACGGGCTCCGCCGGGACCACGAGCAGCGGGCGATCGATCCGGCGGAAGAGGGACTTGGCCACGCTGCCCGCGAACAGCTCCGCCAGGCGGCCGCGGCGCTGGGCGCCGATGACCACCACGTCGGCCTCGAGCTTCTGCGCCATCGCGACGATCTCCTCCACCGCGGGGCCCTGCACGCAGAGCGCCTCCACGTCGAGCTCGGGCCGCAGCGCGTCGGCGAGCGCCTGGGTCGCGCGGTGCGCCTCGCGCAGCTCCGCCGCGACGTCGTCCCGCACCGACTGCGGCCCGGGCTCCCAGCCGACCCACTCCGGGTCGGCCGGCGCGACGTGAAGCAGCGTCAGCCGGCCCCCCGAGAGGCGGGCGAGCGTGGCCGCCTGGGCGAGCACGGCGGCGGTGACGTCGGAGTGGTCGACGCAGGCGAGGACGCGTTCCATCGCGCATCACATAAACGCGGCGCGAGCCACGTCACGCGATGTGCTGCTATGGTCGGCGCCCCGAGAGGAGGCACTGGTGGCGGGCGGCGGCGGCGGAGAAGGAAACGGTTGGATCTGGATCCTCGTGGCGGGCGTGGCCCTCTGCGGCGCGGGCTACGGCCTGGAGCTCGCGGAGCTGGGCCCGCACTGGGCCTCTGTGGCCTGCCTCGCGGTCGGTGGCCTCGCGGTGGTCTTCGGCTCCGTCGAGGCGATGATCAAGAGCGTCGAGGGCGTGGGCAAGCGGCTGAACTGGAACCAGTTCGTGGCCGGCACCATCGCGGGCCTCGCCAGCAACCTGCCCGAGATCGTCATGCTCGGGTTCGTGGTCGCGGCCGCTCCGCGGGTGGCGTTCGTCGTCGTCACCCTCACGCTCCACGTCAACGCGCTGACCTTCGGCGTCTACAGCGGGCTGCTGCCGCGGGACGAGAGCGGCGGGGCGCGGCTCCCGGCGGCGCTCGTGAAGATCAGCACCGACCTCTACGCCGCGGGCGGAGGCGTCTTCCTGGCCACGGGCTCGCTCATGCTCGTGATGAAGGTCTTCTCGACCGACGACCATCGCGGGAGCGGGCTCGGCCCGTGGGACCTCGTGGTGATCGGCGTCTGCCTCCTCGCGGTGCAGGTCGTGGCCACCACCCAGATGGTGAAGCGCTTCAGCAAGGACGAGGACGCGCAGGACGCGCCGCCTCCCGAAGAGCCGCCTCCCGAAGAGAAGCTGGGCGAAGACACGCCCCCGGAAGAAGCGCCGCCCTCCTGGGCCTCGATCGCGGGCTGGGGGGTGCTGTCGGCCGTGACGTCGCTCCTGGGCGGGCACGCGGTGGGCGACTTCGCGGACGCGCTGGTGAGCGGGCTCGAGGCGGCCGGCTACCCGGAGATGATCGGCGCCATCATCCTGAGCATCTTCGCGGGCGCGGGCGCGTACGTGATGATCGCGAGCGCGCACTTCAAGGGCATGTACGACGTGGCGCTCGCGGGCGTGTCGGGCTCCATCACGCAGGTGCCGTTCCTCGTCTTGCCCGCGGTGATGCTCCTCATCGGCGTCTTCTCGCTGACGGGCCTCGTCCCCGCGCTGCCGGACGGGGTGGCGCTGCCCATCGACCTCGAGACGACGAGCGTCGTGCTGCTCGCGTTCCCGCCGATGCTCATCCTGTGGAAGAGCGTGCAGGACGACGGGAAGGTGAACTGGGTCGAGACGGCGGGCATGGTCTCGGTGTTCGGCCTCGTCATCTACTTCCTGGCCAAGCACGGGTGAGAACGCCGCCGCTCGGGCGTAGTCGAGCCGTGCCGCGACCCAGCATCGCTCTGCTCCTGCTCCTCGCCTCCGCGTCGAGCGTCCGCGCGCAGGAGGTCCCGGAGGCGCCTGCGAGCGTGGAGCTGCGCCCGGCGCGGGTGCGATTTCGGGCGAACCTCGAGGGGCTCGACGTCCTGTATCTGCCGGACCCCACCCTCGACGACGCGCTGTCGGTGCGGCTCGGGGCGCCGTCGCGCTACCAGCTCCTCTGCCGCGCGCCTTGCGATCGCGATCTGCCGCAGACCCACCTGGGGCTCGCCGTGCGGCGGGGCGCGCAGCTCGTCCGGTTCGACGACCCGCTCGGCGTGGACGGCCCCACCGGGGTCCGCCTGACCTGGCGCGACCGCGCGCCCGAGCGCGAAGCCGGCCTGGTGATCCTGCTCGCCGGCGTCCCCTTCGCCGTCGGCGGCGGCCTCGGTCTCTCCCTGATCGGCCTGACCGAGCCAGACGGCGACGCGTACTACGCCAGCGGCGCCGCGGTCGGCGGCGCGCTCCTCGCAGGCGCCTTGATCGCGGGCCTCGTGCTCCTCCTCGCCGACGACGACGCCGCCTTCGCCGTCACCCCGCTCCCCGACGCCCCCGCCCACCTCTACAGCCCCGAATGGCGCTAAGGGGACGGTGTTCGGTTGTTAAGTTCTGCCCCGCAAACATTGCGCACGCAAACTTTGCATAGCACAAGTTAACAACCGAACACCGTCCCCTGGTCACCTCCTGGGGGTACGCGAGGGGAGATCTCGGTCGAGTCAGGGGAGGCGGGCTTCGTTGCAGCCGGGGCGGAGGATCGAGCCCTGGCCGACGGGGCGCACCTCGACGCGGCGGTTGGCGCGGCGGCCGAGGCGCGTCTGGTTGTCGTCGACGGGGTAGGCCTCGCTGCAGCCGGAGCCCGCGAGCCGGCTCGGGTCGATGCCGTGGCGCTCGAGCCAGCGCATGACCCGCCGCGCGCGATGGCGGCTGAGGATCTCGTTGTCGGGCTCGCTGCCGCGGAAGTCGGCGTGGCCCTCGACCACGACCTGCGCGCCGGGGTTGTCCAGGAGGTACTGCCGCGCCTCACGCAGCGCCGCCATCTGACTCGGACGCAGCGCGTAGCTGCCCTCCTCGAACAAGATCTGCGTGCCCATCGGCGGCGGCGCCTGGGGCGGAGAGCCCAGCTCGGGCTCCGGCGCGCGCTCCGGCTCGGTCGGGTCCTCACACACCGGACAGCCGGTGCACTCGGGGCGCGGCGCGAGCGCGACGCCAGGCTCGCTCGGGCAGCGATCCGTCTCGTCGGGCGCGCCGTCGTCGTCGAAGTCGGCCTCGGGGCAGCCGTCCTCGTCACCGAGCCCGTCCATGTCCTCCGCCCGGTCCGGGCAAGCGTCGTCGCCGTCGAGGATGCCGTCGCCGTCGTTGTCCGGGTCGGGGCAGCCGTCGTCGTCGGAGAAGCCGTCGGCGTCCTCCGGCTCGTCAGGGCACGTGTCGACGTCGTCGGTCAGGCCGTCCTCGTCGCGGTCGCCCGGGGGCTGCTCGCCCGGGGTCGCGTAGCCGAGGCTGAAGATCGCGCGGAAGTCCCCCGCGCCGTAGCCGCGCTGAAGCCCGGTCCCCGCCGCGGCGCCCACGGTGAGCCCCTCGACCGGATGCACCTGCAGGCCGAGCACGCCCTCGATGGGGGTCAGCTGCGCGGCGCCGAAGTCGAACAGCGAGGTCGCGCCCCAGCTCTCGGCCGTGATGTCGAGCACGCCGGGAACCACGCCCACCGCGGCGCCGAGTCCCCAGGTCAGCTCGCTGCGCACCTCGAGGCTGCCGCCGAAGTCCTGCCGCTCGCGGATCAGCACGCCCGCGTTGCCGGTGAACCGGAAGACGTCGTCCGCCCGGACCTCCACGAGCAGCTCCGGCTGGAAGGTCCAGCTCTCCTCGCCCGCGAAGCGGCTCTGGAAGCGCGCGGCCCGCGCGGTGGGCGCGGTGGCGGTGGCCTGGAGCGAGATGGCGAGCGCGTCGTCCTCCTCGCCGAAGAGCCGGCCGCGCACGCCGAAGCCGAGGTCGCCGAGGCTGGTGCCGTCCGCGCGCGGCTGCCCGTCGACGAGCTGCCCCTCCATCACGAGGTTCACCGGCACGTGCGCGTAGAGCACCAGGCGGTCGAAGAGCCCGAAGCTGGCCCCGACCTGCGCGGCGAGCAGGTGCTCCACGATCGCGGCCGACTCCGATCCCGGGTCGCTCCCGCGCAGCTGGAAGACCAGCGGGTTGAGCGCGTAGTCCACGTCGAGGCGAACGCCGAACGAGAGGTGCCCGAGGTCGTTGGGCCGCGACAGCGCGAAGCCGTCACGCGGCGTCTCGGCCATCCGGTATTGATCCAACCGTATGCTCTGCGCTTCGACCGGCGACGCCACGAGCGCCGCCAGCACCAGACACGACCACGTCCCCGCCCTCATCGCGCCGGAGTATGGATCAGAACGCTCTGCGGCGAGACTTTTCCACGGGATCCCTACATCAAGACGCCGTTGTCCCCCGGGGTGATCATCGGGGGCAGGTCGGTCTCGCCGATGCGCTGACGCGCGTTGACGTCGATCATCCGGCTGATCGCGCTCAGCGGCAGGCCGTTGAAGAACATCGTGAACGGGTCCTCGAGCACCCGGCCCGCCTCCGCGATGAGGAAGAAGCCGATGCAGACCAGGAGGTTCACCGGCACCGTCCACCAGCCCAGCTCCTCCACGACCGAGAGCGGGAAGAGCACCGCGTAGAACTGCACCAGCCGCGTCGCGAGCAGGCCGTACAGGGGCGGCATGGGCGTCTTCTTGATGCGCTCGCAGCCGCCCTGGATGTTGATCAGCTCGCGCAGCGTCGTGTCGAGCGACTGCAGCCGGAAGTCGTTCAGCGCGCCGTCCGCGTTCATCTCCACGAGGTCGTCGAGCTGCCGCGCGAGCAGCGCGTGGGTCAGGTTGCTCTCCTCGCGCAGCGCGGCCTCGTCGTCCTGGAGCATCGCGGTGACCTCCTCGTCCGCGAACGGATCCTGCTGGCGGAGGAGGCAGCGCAGCGCGTGCACGTAGGCCACGTGTCGGCGCACGAGCCGCCGCCGCAGCCCGTCGTCCTGCACGTACGACGCGATCTGGGAGGCCCAGTGCCGCGACTCGTTGATCATGCGGCCCCAGAGCTTCCGTCCCTCCCACCATCGGTCGTACGCCGAGTTGGTCCGGAAGCTGACGAAGATGCCGAGCGCCGCGCCGACGACGGCGAGCGGCAACGTGGGCAAGTCCAGGTAGGTCTGGTCGTAGACCTCGTACGCCGCCGCCACCGCGGCGCCCGCTCCCAGGAACAAGAGCGAGCTGCGCCACTGCCAGAGGAAGACGATGCGGGTGAAGACGAAGCCGCGGTTCGTGGAGACGATCACGGCGCGATGATACGCTCGCCAGCGCGGTGGCCGAAGCTCGGATCGTCGACCTCATCGCCCACGTGCCCCAGGTGGGCCGCCTCGACTGGATCGGCGTCCGGCCCGAGCGCGCGGCCACGGTCGTGCGCCTCGACTCCGCCACGCTGCTCGAAGGCCGCGGGCTCGAGGGAGACCGCGCGAGTCGGCGCGCGGGCGGCAAGCGCCAGGTGTCTCTCTTCCAGGCGGAGCACCTCGAGGTCCTCGCCCGGTTGATGCGCCGCGCGGCGATCGATCCCGCGCTCCTGCGCCGCAACCTCGTCGTGTCCGGCGTCAACCTCCGCGCCCTCGCCCGCGCGCGCTTCCGGGTGGGGGAGGCGCTGCTCGAGGGCACGGGCGAGTGCCACCCGTGCTCGAAGATGGAGGAGGCCCTCGGCGACGGAGGGTACGCGGCGATGCGCGGTCACGGCGGGATCCTCGCCCGCGTCCTGGAGGGCGCGCCGATCACCGTGGGCGACGAAGTACGCATCGCGCCTTTCGAGGTGGGGCCAGGCGTCTAAACGGGGGTGAGACGGGCCGTGGGTCCGTGGTATTCGTAGGCCGCCGAAGAACGGGGGAGCGTGAAGGGTGCGGCGCTTCTCCCCGTCCGACCGGCGTGGAGGACGCATGATCCGCAACACCAGTCTCATCATCGCTTCGCTTTCATTGATCGTACTCTCCGCTTCGTGCGGACCCGTCGCGCGCGGCGGAGGTCGAGGGACCGCCAGCGGCGGCGGCAGCGGCAGCGCGCGGGGCGCCTACACCGCGCAGTGCCGCGGCGACTTCGGCGCGAGCGCCGCCGCGAACGAGTTCGAGACCTTCATGAGCGCCACCTGGGAGTTCCACCAGGCGGCCGTCGAGACGCAAGAGACGCTCCTCAACGCGTGCCAGGACATGGGGCGCGCGCTCGAGATGCCGGCCGCCGCGCTCTCGGGCTCCGGCCCCGAGGGGACCCGCGAGGTCTGCACCCGCGTCGCCGAGACCCTGCGCACCGAGTGGCAGGCCGTAGGCGCCGACACCAGCTACACGGTCGAGATCCAGACCACCCCGCCGCGCTGCGAGGCGCGCTTCGAGGCCTACGCGAGCTGCGCCGGGCGCTGCGACGTGAACGTCCAGCCGGGCGAGCTCGAGATGCGCTGCGAGGGCGGCGAGATCCGCGGCCAGTGCAGCGGGGGCTGCACCGGTCAGTGCGCGGTCGAGGTCCAGGCCCAGTGCAGCGGCACGTGCGAGGGCATCTGCGAGGGCGAGTGCAGCCAGCGCGGGCCGAACGGCGAGTGCGCCGGCCGCTGTCAGGGCACCTGCCGCGGCGAGTGCGTGACCGACGCGAGCGCCAGCTGCAGCGGTGAGTGCCGCGGCTCGTGCTCGGTCGAGTGGCAGGAGCCCTACTGCACCGGTCACTACGACCCGCCCCAGGTGAACGCGGACTGCCGCGCCGCCTGCGAGGCCTCGGTCGAGGCGCAGATGGAGTGCCGCCCCGGTCAGGCCGAGGTCATCGTGAGCGGCGGCCCGGGTCCGGAGGCCCAGGCGCGGCTGGAGAAGGTCCGCGCCGCGGTGCGCGCCGGCCTCGCCAGCGTGCAGCTCGTCCACGAGCGCGTCGAGCGCATGCAGCGCAGCGGTCGCGTCATCATCGACAGCATGCAGAACCTGCCCGACGCCATCCGCACCGTCGGCGTGAGCGCGGCGGCCTGCAGCGCGGGCGCCCTCTCGGACCTCCAGCAGTCGCTGGCGAGCGTCTCGGTGAGCGTCGAGGTGAGCGTGTCGGTCAGCGCGTCGGTCAACGCCAACGCAGGCTGAGCCGCATCCGAGAAAGACACGAGGAGGGCTCGACCGCGCGGTCGGGCCCTTCTTCGTTCCGTCCGCGGGACGTCGACGCCTCGTGCTACTGGCCCGCCACGCCGACGGCCGCGATGAACGCGATGAGGCCGCCGTAGAACACGACGAGCCCCGCCGTCACGAGGCAGAGCATGACGATGTGCGCGTAGCCGAGCACGAGCCCGACCACGGCCAGCTCGTCGCCTCGCTCCCCGGTCTGGCGAATCTGCGTCCGCGCGAGGTGACCGCAGATCACCGCGGCGATGGAGGCGATGAGCGGCACGCCCACCCACCCGAGGCCGCCCGAGACGACGGCGGCGATGGCGAGGGCGTTTGTCTGGGGAGGCGGCTGGTTCACCTTCCCTGTCTACCTCAGTTGAGCCGTCCGCGCACGATCACGTGGCCGCTCGGCTCGCGCGGGCTCTGCTGACGCTCGACGGTGATCAGCACCTCGACGTTGCGCAGCGGCGTCGTCGCGGCGAGGCGGCCCGTGCGGCTGCCCTCGTCGTACGCGAGCCGGCCCGCGAAGGTCGTCCCGTGGCTGCCCGTCCGGAACCACACGCCGTAGTACTGATGGCCCGACTCCAGGCGCGCGGGCGGCGCGAGGTGCTGGAGCTCCACGCGGATCATGCGGTTCTCGCCCTCCGCGTTCTCGATGTAGACGCGCCCATCGACCCCCGGCATTCGGCTCGTGCCGCGGATGGTGATCGCGCTCGTGCCGCACGCGGGGAGCACGAGGAGGACGAGAGCGAGCCAGGACCAGGTGTTCAAGCGCATGCGATCCAGATACGCGCGTCACCCGTTGGTGTCCAGAGCCGCGCGATGGACCTCCAGCCGCTCACGGACGAAGCGCGCTCCGTAGGCCTCGCTCGGCGCGATGCGCCCGTGGGACCTCGAGGCGGGTGCTTCCTGCCCCCAGCGCCCCCCGGTCACGTCGACCTCGAGCAGCTCGTCGCCGCTCGCGCCGCCTCGGTAGACGGCCACGACGCGCGTCCCCCGGACGACGAGCTGCGCTTCGTCCAGCTGCCCAGCGCGGGTCGCCCACCACGGGTGCTCGAGCGAGCGCAGGCTCTGTGCCTCGACGTGCACGCCACAGAACCGCGTCCCATCCGGACGCCCCCCGGCCGCGTAGTAGAGCAAGAAATAATATCTGCCCTCCTCGGCGATCCAGGCCACGTCGGCGATGGGCCAGGTCGCGCTCGAGCTCCGCACCTGCCCCGGCCGCCCCTCGTTCGAGATCGCGAGGGCGTGCGTCGTGTACTGGGCGCCCGGCTGCGTGACCGACGCCTCCTGCCAGAAGAACGCGAACCCATCCGGGCGCGCCGCGATGGCGATCCCCACCGGCGCGCGATCCCGCGCCTCGGGTCGGCGCACCGTCACCTGCCGCGGCGCCCCGAGCCGCCCCTCGCGCACCGGGACGAAGACCGCCGAGAGCCCGCGCTCGCCGCCGAGCAGTCCCACGAGCACCCCCGCGCCGGACGCGTCCGACCAGGCCTGCACGTCCCGCCCCTCGTAGACGACCACCCGCTGCGCGCCCTCTCCCGGAGCGCCGGCCCGCAATGACACCCGCGCCTGCCCCCTCGGCCGCGTCTCGGTGATCACCTCCACCCGCGTCTCCCCCGCGAACCGGATCTCCCCGAACGCCTGCGCCTCCGCCCCGAGCGGCAGCAGCCAGAGCCCCAACACGAGCCATCGCATACCCTCCGGTGCCCACGACCGAGCGGTTCGTGACCACCTTTTCGATCCAAGCCCGAGTTCAGAAGTGCGGGTCGAAGACCGGCGCGATGCTCTCCACGCGCAGGAACTCGCTCTCGAGCTGGCGGGCGCGGGGGTGGCTGTCGGTGACGACGACGTACTCGAAGAGGCCGGAGCGCTCGATCTTCTCCAGCGCCCCCTCGGGCAAGAGCGCGTGGGTCGCGATCGCGATCATGCGCTCGGCGCCCGCGTCCCGGTACGCCTGGGCGGCCTGCACGAGCGAGCCGCCGGTCCGGATCATGTCGTCGTAGATCACGACCGCCCGCCCCTCGACCCGCGCGCTCGCGGCCATGACCTCGGTCGCGCTGCCGCTCATCCGGCGCTTGAAGACGAAGGCGGCGGTGACGCCCAGATCGTTCGCGAGCGACTCGACCCACTTCGCCCGCCCCGCGTCCGTGCAGGCCATGACGAAGTCCTCGCCTCCGAACTCGCGCGCCGCGCGACGGACGATGTCCTTCGCGTAGAGGTGCGCCGCGGTGATCTCGCCTTCGAAGTAGTGCGGGATGCCCTCGCTGTGGAGATCGAGGAGCAGGAGGCGGTTGCCGTAGCTCGCGGGCGGGATCGAGGAGAGCAGGCGCGCGCGGATCTTCGCGGTGACGATCTCCCCGGGCCGCGTGGCGCGCTCCATGGTGGAGTAGCCGAAGTACGGCACGACGAGGGTCAGCTTGCGCGCCCCGCCCGCGACGAGCCCGCTGGCGACGTCGTAGAGCTCCAGCGTCGCCGCGTCGTCGGTGGTCCCGCCGAAGAGCACGACCTCCCTCTCCTCGACGTCCTCCGCGATGCGGAACATGCGCTCGCCGTCCGGGAAGTCGGTCCGCGCGAGGGTGCCGCGCACGCGCCCCTCGCCGAGCAGGGCGTCGCGCAGCGGGGCGTAGGCGTCGGTGCTGAAGAGCAGAAGATCGCTCATGGGGCGGCACCGTAGCAGCATCGATGCGGACGCGTACCTGGCGGCGCCGCGCTCGACCGACCGCTCAGCCGGGGATCCCGAGGCCCGGCCAGATCACGCGCCCCTCCTCGATCTCTTTCATGAGCCAGGCGTGCTGTCCGGCCGCGAGCATCCACTCGAGGCGATCGCCGCGCCAGAAGATGCGGCGCCGCTCGACGTCGAGCGCGGCCGGGTCCGCGAGGTAGGCCTGGATGCGCGCGAGGTCCGACGCGAAGGGCTCCATGGCGCGCAGGCGCTTGTAGTACGCGAGCAGTCGTGGGTGGCGCGCGCCGTCGATCGGGAGCTGGCACATGCGCGACGCGTTGAGGTGTGGGAAGAGCGCGATGTCCGCGATGGAGAGCGCACCGCAGAGGAAGTCCCGGCCTGCCAGGTCGCGCTCGAGCGCGTCGTAGACCCGGCCGATGTCCTCCCGCGCGCGGTCGAGGAGCCCCTCGGGGATCTCGTCGTCCCGCTCCGCCCAGAGCCAGTAGCTGACGTCGATCACGATGGGATCCACCACCGCGTCCGAGCAGCGCTCCCACGCCCGCGCGCGCACCCACGCCGCGTGGTCGGCGGGATGGACGGGCCGCTCCGGGAACACGCGCTCGAGGTAGGCCACGATGTCGGCGCTGTTGACCACGATCAGCGCGCCGTGCTCGAGGGCGGGCACCTCCACGCGCCCGTTGACGCGCTCGAGCGCGTCGCGCTGCGAGCGGCTCAACCCGTCCACGACCTCGTGCTCGAGCTGCTTGTACTCCAGGACCATCCGCACCTTGCGCGCGAAGGGGCTGAAGGCGTTGTCCCAGAGTCGGAGCACGCGCGTACGATGCCACATCTTCCGACCGCAGGCGCTCCGCGAGGCGAACGGCCAGGAATGCGAGACGCGGGTGGAGAGGTTCGAAGGAAGCCGAACGAACGACGATCATCCAGACGGGGCGAGGGACCGGCCCGATGACCCCCGGCCAACCCGTCGCGCGAGAGCACGCGCGGCGAAGGTGGCAAGGCCGGAACGATGGAGGAGCTCATGGACAGAGACGTGATGGATCTGGCGCGCGCCATCTCGCGCGAGGCCCGCTTGCTCGAGGTGGGACGCGAGGCGGGGCGGCGCTTCTATCGGTGGACCGAGACGGATCTGCTCGTGGCCATCGGCCGGCGCGACGTGCACCTGTCGCGCGGTCGGACCCACCTGGGGATCGACCGCGAGCGGCTGCCCGCTCTGACCCTGGCGCTCGACCGCTGGGTCGCGATGCGCGAGCGCTGGGCCGCCTTCTTCGCGCGCGGCTTGCCGCCGGTGGGGGCGCTGTCGAGGTACTACCTGCCGCCCTACGTCGACGACGCCATCGAGGTGGGCGGACGCGGCGCGGCGGGGGCGTTCGTGGGACGCGACGAGCTCCGTCCGTGGGCCCCCGTCGCCCTCTGCCGGGGAGTGACGCGGGTGGGCGAGCGCTGGCGGGTCGAGGAGCGGGTCGGCCCGCCCGAGGGCTCGGCCATCGGGGAGCGCTGGGTGATCGGCGACGGGCTCGTGCTCGACGCCGGGCGCCGGCACGTCGTCCTCTCGGACGATCCCGACTTCGAAGGCCTCCGGCTCCGCCCGCCGGACCGGCCAGCCCTCCGCGCGATCCGAGCGCGCACCGGGCCAGGGCGCGGCGCCAAGCGGCGAGACGCGCGCTGACGGGTGCCCCCGGCGCGATCCCGCTCGACGCCGGCACGTCCGCAGATACAATCCGGCATGACAGCCCGCACAGCGTCTTCGTTCTTCGCGGTGATGTTCGTGCTCTCGACCGGGTGTGCTGAAGACACGCCCGAGCCAAGCGATGGGCCGCCCCTGCGCATCCTGACCGTCGACGAGGAGGGCGCCCCCGTCCTCGCTCGTCGCGTCGTGTGGCAGCCGCAGCCCGCCGATCCTTTCTGGATCGAAGCGACCCCGGCCACGTGCGAGAGCGGCGAGCCGCCGTGCTCGGCGTGGGTCGTCGAGGACGCCATCACCGAGCGCATCGCCGTGACCGCGGAGCGCGCCACCGAGGCCACGGCGACCGAGACGTGTCAGCCGTACGCGTCGGCGTTCGCGGTCGTCCACCCGGGAACGGCCGCCGTGCCCCGGCAGACCCTGCACCTCACGCTCCCGACGTTCGGCACCTACTGCATCGACGAGGGGACCGCGCGCGCCCTCATCAACGTCCCGCACGACGAGGACCTCGACGCGAGCGACGTGCTCGCGGGCCCGGAGGAGGCGACGAGCGCGATCACCGTCTCGCTCGTCGATCAGGAAGGCGCGCCCGTACCGGGCACGATCGCGCACTGGTACTACCCACCCGAGAGCCCCGAGCACGACGGCGAGCACCCGCTCCGCTGCGTCGATCAGCGCTGCGAGACGTGGGTCGTCGAGTCGGACGCCTATCCGCGCCCGGGGCCCATCTACCTGACGGCCAACTACGCCGGACCGCTCAACCCGTTCTCGCGACAGGGGTGGACGAGCTACGGCGCGGGCCCCTTCATGGTCGAGCTCGACGCGAGCGGCGCCGTCGCGCCCCTGGCGGTGCAGCTCACGCTCCCCACCGACGAAGAGGCCGCGGCGGGCGACTGAGCGGCCCGCGGATCGGCGCGCCCTCGCTAGGCTAGGAGCCCGTTGAAGTACCGAGTCCGAAGGATCTCGGAGCGCGACGGCCTGATTCTCGGTTCGGGGCGACGAGGGAATGCTTCAGCATTTTCGAGGAGCCACGGGCCGAGAGGCGGGCCGTCCCGCCCGAGAGACGAGGAGCG